>JAQWJV010000039.1 GCA_029248185.1 Flavobacteriaceae bacterium
CATGAATGTCATTGGCAGGCTTATCCAATGCAAGTGATAAATACGTTTTGAATCGCGAACTATCCAGTGCGCCTCCCATTCCAATAATTCTATTCTTTGGAAGACCAGTCGCTTTTAATGCTAAATAGGTCATGGTATCCATAGGATTGGACACTACAACAATAATCGTATTTGGGGAATGAGTTAAAACATTCTCAGATACACTCTGTACAATTCCAGCATTAATTCCGATTAACTCTTCTCTTGTCATTCCTGGTTTACGAGGAATTCCTGAGGTAATTACGACTACATCACTTCCCGCAGTAGCAGCGTAATCATTAGTTACTCCAGTAATAGAAGTATTAAATCCTAAGGTAGTGGCTGTTTGAAATAAATCTAGCGCTTTTCCTTCAGCAAAACCCTCTTTAATATCCAGTAAAACAACTTTACTCGCAATTCTTTTTTGAGCAATATATTCTGCACAAGAGGCACCCACATTTCCCGCTCCAACTATGGTAACTTTCATTATTAATTTTTTAAATTATTATACATCTATATTTGCGTAGATCGCATTTTTTTCAATAAACTCTCTTCGAGGTGGCACCTCATCTCCCATCAACATCGAGAACACTCGATCTGCTTCTCCCCCATTGTCAATATTAACTCGTCTTAAAGTACGTTCTTGTGGATTCATGGTTGTATCCCACAACTGTTCTGCATTCATCTCTCCAAGACCTTTATAACGCTGGACACTGCAACCAGATCCAAATTCCTGCATCAAACGATCACGCTGATCGTCACTCCATGCATAATCTTTTTTCTGTCCTTTTTTAACTAAATAAAGAGGAGGTGTGGCAATGTAGATATACCCAGATTCAATAAGTTCTCGCATATATCGGAAGAAAAAGGTCAAGATTAGTGTTGAAATATGACTTCCATCAACATCAGCATCACACATAATCACAACTTTGTGATAGCGTAATTTTTCTAAATTCAAGGCTTTACTGTCTTCTTCTGTCCCAATAGTAACTCCTAAAGCAGTGTAAATATTTCTGATTTCTTCATTCTCAAAAACCTTATGTTGCATGGCTTTTTCAACATTCAGAATTTTACCGCGCAGAGGAAGGATAGCTTGAAAATTTCGGTCACGTCCTTGCTTGGCTGTACCTCCCGCAGAATCACCCTCAACTAAAAAAACCTCACATAGTGCTGGATCTTGTTCAGAACAATCAGATAATTTTCCTGGAAGACCTCCCCCACTCATAACGGTTTTTCGCTGCACCATTTCTCGTGCTTTTTTAGCTGCGTGTCTAGCTTGAGCAGCCAAAATAACCTTCTGAACAATGATTTTCGCATCATTAGGATTCTCTTCCAAATAATTCTCTAGCATTTCAGATACTGCTTGAGAAACAGCAGAAGTAACTTCTCTATTTCCTAGTTTAGTCTTGGTCTGACCCTCAAATTGTGGTTCTCCTACTTTTACAGAAATAATTGCAGTTAAACCCTCTCTAAAGTCATCTCCAGCAATTTCAAACTTGAGTTTGTCGAGTAAGCCAGAGCTATCTGCATATTTTTTTAGCGTTGAAGTCAATCCACGTCTAAATCCTGCAAGGTGAGTACCCCCTTCATGGGTATTGATATTGTTTACATAAGAGTGTAGGTTTTCGGAATAGGAAGTATTGTATATCATCGCTACTTCAACAGGAACTCCGTTTTTCTCCCCTTCCATAGAAATCACGTCGCCAATAATCGCTTCTCGTGACTCATCTAAAAAATGGATAAATTCAACTAAGCCTTTTTCAGACAAAAAGGTTTCTGTTTTGAATTCTCCATCGTCATCCGTTTCACGACGATCTGTAATTGTGATGGTTATTCCTTTATTCAAATAAGCCAGTTCACGCATTCTCAAAGACAAGGTGTCATAGCTGTATTCCCTGGTCTGAGTGAATATCTGAGCATCGGGTTTGAAAGTTACTAGTGTCCCCGTTTCATCTGAATCTCCAATACTCTTAACTGGATCCAATGCCTTTCCTCTTTCGTAGGTTTGCTCCCATATTTTTCCGTCTCGGTATACAGTAGCGGTCAATCTCTCAGAAAGTGCATTTACACAGGAAACCCCTACTCCGTGTAAACCACCGGAAACTTTATAGGAATCTTTATCAAATTTTCCTCCAGCACCAATTTTAGTCATCACAACTTCAAGCGCTGAAACACCTTCTTTTTTATGAATTCCCACAGGAATCCCACGACCATTATCTTTAGTTGTAATAGAATTATCCTCATTGATTGTTACTGCAATTTCATTACAATAACCTCCAAGAGCCTCATCAATTGAATTATCTACAACTTCGTATACTAAATGATGTAGACCTCGGACTCCTATATCCCCAATGTACATCGAAGGTCGCATGCGAACATGCTCCATTCCTTCTAGGGCTTGTATACTATCTTCTGAATATTGTTTGCTTTGATTTTCTTCACTCATAAGTGTGCGTTTAAAGTCTCTTTTTAGCCGACTAACAAATATAACTATTCAGCAGGTCATAACCGATCTTGACCCCCATCGATAGTGATGAAGTTATCAACATTTATGTGTAAAAAAAAGTACCGAATCTGGAATTATAAAATAGAATTCAGAGGTTATTCATTGTAGCTTTTTTCATGTACTTTGGCAACCGCTCTTCCACTGGGATCATTTTGATTTTGAAAGGCAGCATCCCAAGCTAATGCAACAGGCGTACTACAAGCTACAGAGGGTACTGAAGGCACGCTCAAAGCAGCAGCATCACTGGGGAAATGAGATTCAAAAATCGTACGGTAATAAAATTCCTCCTTGTTTTGGGGTGTTTGAGTAGGAAAACGATAATGAGCATTTGCCATTTGCTCGTCGGTAACCTCACTTGCTACAACTTCTTTTAAGGTATCAATCCAACTATACCCTACTCCATCAGAAAACTGCTCTTTTTGACGCCATGCAACACTCTCAGGTAAATAATCCTCGAAAGCTTTACGAAGCACCCATTTTTCCATTCTCTCCTCTGTAATCATTTTGTCTTTTGGATTTAAACGCATAGCTACTTCAATAAACTCCTTGTCTAAGAAAGGAACACGTCCTTCAATTCCCCATGCCGCAAGAGATTTATTTGCTCTTAGACAATCATATTGGTGAAGTTTATCCAGCTTTCGAACCGTTTCTTCGTGAAATTCTTGCGCATTGGGAGCTTTATGGAAGTATAAATATCCTCCAAACAATTCATCCGCACCCTCTCCAGATAACACCATTTTTATACCCAATGCCTTTATTGCTCTTGCCATAAGAAACATAGGAGTTGACGCTCTAATTGTTGTGATATCATAAGTTTCCAGATGATAAATGACTTCTCGTATTGCATCCAAACCTTCTTGGATAGTAAATTTAATTTCATGATGAACGGTACCAATATGCTTTGCAACTTTTTGAGCTGCAGCTAGATCAGGCGAACCTTCTAAACCTACAGAGAAAGAATGCAATTGTGGCCACCATGCCGACTGTGTATCATCAGACTCAACTCGCTTTGCAGCAAACTTTTTTGCTAATGCTGAAGTGATAGAGGAATCTAATCCCCCAGAGAGTAAAACTCCATATGGAACATCACTCATTAATTGCCTGTGCACAGCATCTGCAAGGGCATCGTGCAAATCTTCAATGGAAGTCGGGTTGTTCTTTACATCATCAAATGCAGTCCACTCCGGTTGGTACCATTTTGTTGGCGCATCATCCTTGCTATGAAAATAGTGCCCGGGAGGAAATAATTCGATTTTTGAACAAATTCCTTCTAATGCTTTCAACTCTGAAGCTACAAAAAATGTTCCGTTTACATCCCATCCCATATACAAAGGAATAATCCCCATATGATCTCTAGCGATAAAATATTCATCTTTCGCTTCGTCATAAATTGCAAAAGCAAATATCCCATTCAATTGATTGACAAAATCCTTTCCTTCTTTTTCATAAAGTGCTAAAATCACCTCACAGTCCGATTGTGTTTTAAAGGCATAACTTGACTCATAAGGAGCTCTCAATTCACGGTGGTTGTAGATCTCTCCATTTGCAGCGAGTATCAATTTTCCAGAAGGACTTATCAAGGGTTGCTTTCCAGATGTTGGATCGACAATAGCCAAACGCTCATGACCTAAGATAGCATTATTGCAATCGTATATCCCACTCCAATCAGGACCGCGATGACGAAGACGCTTCGACATTTCTAAAATTTGAGGACGCACCTCAGCTGTTGGCTGCTTAAGATCAAAAGCACATACAATTCCACACATGATTATAAATTTTCTTCAAAAATACAAATTTGAATAAAAATATATATTGAAATTGATATTTGTGTTTAATTTTTTAAGTAAAAAAGGCTAAATAATATAATATATTTATTCTTTAATGAGATTAAAGAGGTGTTAGTAAAATATATTAAGTCTGTTAATGGAATCGATTGCTATAAACCACATTACCATCCAAGATAGTCGCTACAATTCTAGCTCTCGAGATATTCTTATGACTGACCTCAGTAATATCTCTGTCTAACATTACAAAATCAGCATTCTTCCCTACCTCAATAGATCCCTTTTCATTTTCTTCAAAATTGGCATATGCACCCCAAATCGTCATTCCTTTTAAGGCTTCATTACGAGTCAACTTGTTTTGTGATAAATACCCTCCTTCAGGGAAAAAATCATGATCCATACGCGTTACTGCCGCATAAAAAGTTTTAATTGGATTTACTTCTTCTACAGGAAAATCAGTACCTAAAGCTATTCGTCCTGCTTGATCTAGTAATGCCTTGTTTGCATAAGCTCCTTCTAAACGGCTTGAACCTAAACGGTCCTCAGCCCAGTACATGTCACTTGTAGCATGCGTTGGTTGAACTGAAGGAATAATTTTTCGATTAAATAGTTTAATGTCTGCTGTATCAATGATCTGAGCATGTTCTACACGCCATCTGGGATCATCGGAAAAAACAAGTGCTTTTCTATATGCATCAAGAACAGCTTTATTGGCATCATCTCCAATCGCATGGGTATTCATCTGAAAAGGAGTTGTTGCTAATTTATATGCTAATTTCTCGATTGAATCTTTTGATGTGATGAATTTTCCGTAATGAGAATTTAAGTCTGTGTAGGGGTTTTTCAATGCAGCTCCACGAGATCCCAGTGCCCCATCTGCATATACTTTAAAAGAACGGACTGTTAATTTATCTGTTTTTATTGGGCCTGCTTCCAAAAAGTACTCCATGTTCTCTTTCGTATTTGAAATCATAGCATACACATTTATAGTTAAAAGACCTTTTTGCTGAAGGCTATCTACTAAAAAAATATCCTCTTTATCCATTCCCGCAACAGAGACAGTAGTGAGTCCGTTGGCAAAGCTGATTTCTTCAGCATCCTGTAAAGCTTTTACTTTCTGCTCTACCGATGGTTGTGGTAGAACATCATATACCAATTGCATTGGAGCATCCACAAGAACTCCTGTTAATTTGCCATTTTCTTTGATTATGGTTCCGCCTTCAATTTCTGTATCTACTGTGATTCCGGCTAGATCAAGTGCTTTTTGATTTACTAATAATGCGTGTCCATCAATACGGCGTAAGGCAACGGGAATGTCGGGAAACAATTCATCCAAACGCTCTTTCTTAGGAAAGGCTTTTACTTCCCAATCGTTTTGATCCCAACCTCTTCCTAGAATCACCTCCATTTGCTTTTCCCTGGATGCATCTTGTAAAAGAGTAATCACCTCCTCAAAGCTTTGCGTTCCTTTTAAATCAATTTGCTGTAGACTGAGTCCTAGATTTAGAAAATGACAATGAGAATCAATGAAACCTGGATAGACAGATAAATTTTGAAGATTCAAAACCTTTTTTGCACTGTACTTCTCTAGTAATTCTTCACCACCCACAGCAATGAACTTACCCTGATCAACAACAAATGAAGAGGCAACAATTTCTTTATTATCCATAGTATAAACTACCGCGTTATGCACTAGTAAATCAACTTTCTTCTGACAAGAACTTGCCAGTATCGCAAGAAGTAGTGTAAATAATATAGGACGCTTAATTTTCATTATCAAAGTTTGAGTGTGGGCAAAATTGTACTTCATAGTTGTAAAAATAATCTGGCAAATATAATGAAAATCAATTGTTGAAACTAACTAAATCACACTCTATATTCAATATTGAAAATCAAACTTATAGGTTACTCCAGCTAACAAAAGAAAAGAAGGCTCATTGTAATATGCCCATCTTCCATGAACTCCCTCAGAATTCAATTTTAATTTTACAAAAACATCAAATTGATTTGAGAGTTTATACGTAATATGAGAAGTTGAGCTAATAAACATCGGAAGACTTTCATCTTGATAGGTCACATTTTCAGACGCTTGTGTTAAAAATATTGGGCGATATGCTGCGATACGGTCACCTAAAAGACTTCCCTGAAAAGTAAATGTTAAGTAATCCTTCCACTTGAATTGTCCTTCCCAATTCATTTCCAGCGAAGGCAGGTTCCAAAGGCTTTGATTACTCGATGTATCGAAATATCTATATTGGGTACCAAATCGGACAAAATTATTTTTAGCCAAATCAATTTTTATATCTGCTTTGAATCCATACAAATCCACATGGGTATACTTATTTTCAAATGCATTAGAAAGTCGGTAAGCATCATTGTTGTTCGCAATATCAAAAGGCAAGCGCTCAAAAAGCATGAAATTTTCTATCTGATCAAAAATAAGTCCAAAATTAAAATTCAATATCGAAGATAAACTGGAACGCACTCCAAGCGTTGCGTTATACTTGCTAAAGGTCGGTTTCAAAGTTGTCGTTGGTGCCAGATATGGATTGACCGAAGAGAGGGAATGAAAGCTATTCAATTTCACCCCCCCTTGAGCAGTGAAGTAAGGAACCATTACTAGGCCTTTTTTCTGATAAGAAAGGTCTATTTTCGGATAATAGAGTATTTCGCTTGAAAAACCCTCCTGCTCCGATGAATAAGCAATTCCTGCTCCAAGTTTCATTTTAAAATCATTAGCAGTATTTTGCCAATGCAAATCAATGGATCCGACACCCATAGATCCCTCTTGAGTCCCTCTTCCAAAATACGCTTCCTGAAAAACAGTATTCAAACCTTTTACAGCAGTTATGGCTGATATCTTTCCATCACCTAATTCAAGTTCAAAGTCAGCTTTTAATGCCAATTGCTGCTCTGAAGTATTGAAGTTATCCGAAGTTAGATTTGCCTGAAATTCAATCCCTCTAACCACAAAATCATACCAATTCCAATGGGTTCTAACTTTGAATTTATTTCTTTTAACCTCGGGATCAATAGCACGGATCAATAAATTATCCCATTCTCTATCATACAATCCAAAATAATTATTTTTAGTAGTAACAAATTGTAATAATGTGTTGGCATTATAATCATTACTTCTCAAATTGTGATGAATACCAAAGCGACTGAATTGTTGATTACTTGTCAATAGACGATTTGGGAGGTTGCCTCCAAAACCATCGCGATAAATTTTAATTCCAAAACGCTGGGTGCGATCCAATTCTATCACACTTGATACATCCAGAAAAAGCTGGCTTTTAACTCCAAATCCACCATTAAAAAGGCTATTGTAAGGAGTACTTGAGGTTCTTCGCTGCAATTTCAAGGGGGTTGCTTTGTTGGGTACAAAAGTTGAGACAACAGGAATCGATTTAATTTTAAAGTCAAGTACTTTATCTTTGGAAGACAAACTGTCTGGAGATCTTGGACTTGAATTTATCTTGAAAGCATCAGACAAACTAGGGGTATATGATTTTACAACCAATACCTCTTGAGTACCTAAAGCCTCTTCCTCTGTCTCCTGTCCTTGAATGGAGAATGCACCCAAACAGTAGATCAAAAATCCAATAATAGTGATCCTAATTCTCATTATCTTCTTGTGTTATAGATCTATTCTCTTCTGCTGCAGAGGCTTTGTAAATTTTAAGCAAACGTTGTGCTTCTTCAGTAATTTCTGAATAGGCTTTGAAATTCTCTATGATTGATTCCAAAACAAAAATTGCTTGAAACGAATCCTGTAAAGCGTAATAATTTTTTGCTAAAAGCAATAATGCCTTTGCATTCCATATTCCTGACTGCCCTCTTGCTCCTGCAATTTTCTCAATAATTTCAATGGATGCTTTATGCTGTTTTGTTTTTAAAAGGTGATCGGCCTTAAAAAAGAGTGCCTCTGCTGCATATTCCTTTTGAGATACCTGCTCCAATTGTTCATAGGCTGAAGCGGCCACTAGACTGTCCTTTAACATGACTGCTGAGCGGGCTTTAAGCAATGTTGCATCCCATTGTAAACTTGTGTCTAAATTTTTAATTTCCAAAACCACACTAGACACCTCTAAAGTTTTTTCAAATTGATTAGATGCAAAATAGGCCTGCATTAAATTCAGTTTGGCAAAACGTTTGTTTTCCTCAAAAGAAGCGATTTGATCTAATTTTTCTAAATAACCTATTGCCTCAGAAAGACGTGCTTCTTTTTTAAGCAGGGAAACAATTCGAACCAGAGACTTTTCTGTATAACTGGAAACTTGTTGTTCAACAATAGACTTATAGTAAGGGAATGCCTCATCAAAGTCTTCTTTTTCAAAATAAATCTCAGCCAAGTAAAACTGTGCAGGATTTCCATAAGTCCCCTGAGGATATAGCTCAAGATATTCTTTTAATAATTTTTCTGCAGTATTGGAATTGCCTTCCAAAAATTGTTTTTCAGCTGACGTAAAGGCAGTTTTTTCAAGTTCAATATCTGTGAATGTATTTAAGTTTTGTTCCCTAATCCATTGAGTAAAAGCATTAACCTCTGCTTGATCTAAAGCAATTTCTTTTAAGGTACGAACAGCCTGTTGTGCCACCGGATCAAGTCTATACTTGATTGCTAAATCCTCTAACAATTCTTTGGCTTCTCCGTAGTTTTCTTGATTGTACAATATCAATCCTTTATTCAAAATTGCTCTGGGGATATAAGGACTATTCTTATACTTACTTAATAAAAGATCATAAGAAGATACAGCCTCATTTGTACTTCCCTCTCTACTGTAAGAAGAGGCCAACTCAAAAATAGCATCATCCAATAAAGGATCTCTGGTGTAAGTTTGGATCAATTCAACTAAGGTTTGGATTTTTTTCGGATTACGATCGACAAAACCATAACTCATCCCCTTTTGAAAAGTAGCATAGGCTCCCCTTTGAGGGTTTAAAGCAATTGCAGTATTATAAAACTCCATCGCAGGCCAATATTGCTTTAAGGCAAACTCACAATCTCCCATTCTCAAAAAAGTATCCCGCTGATAGGACGCATTAAAACTATCATTAGCGGCATTGAACTCCTTAAAAAATTTTAAGGCATAAGGATACTCTCCGAGTTTAAAATAAATGTAGGCCATATCATAGGGCAAACGAATATTCGACTCTATATTCGTTTTATTAGGGTGCTTTTTAAACCTTTTGAAAACATCTAAGGCATTGTCAAATCGGTTTCGCTCATATTCAGATCTTCCAAGCCAATACAAACTGTAAGCCTCCAATAACTTGTCTTCTTTAATCTTAATTGCTCTTTCAAAAACTTCACTGCTTTGGGAAAACAATCCTTTTTTGAAGTCCTCAACTGCTTTAAGTACTAAAACTCGCTGAAGCGTTTCATTGTTTTTATACCCACTTTCATCTTCTAAAATCTCAAGAGCCGCAGCATAATTACCCGATTTAGTGTATGAATTGATTAATAAATCTCCTACAAGATCAGCTTGTTCATTTTTTGGAAAGGTTTTTATAAACTCCAATAGAACCTTGGGAGGCTCTTCATATGGATTGCCTATTTCATAACTCAGCTTAGCATAATTAAGTAGGGCATCTTCTTTAATAAGCGCGTCAAAATTCATTCTTGAGGCACTTTTAAATGCATTCTGAGCTGCAGCTTTTTGATTTGTCTTTAAATAACAATCTGCCAAATAATAATACGCATTTTGGGCTAAAGCATTTTTCTTTCCAATTATTTTATTGAACTGCCCAATTGCCTTTTCATAATTTTGCTGCATATAATATGCATATCCTAATTGATAGAAATCAATATTGTCCCAAGTGCCCTTTTTCCCTTGATATGCTTCCAAATAGGGCACTGCTTCTTTAAACAATTCTAAATTAAAGTAACTTTCTCCAATGATTTTTGAAATTTCAGAGATCTCAGCACCAGAAACTTTCAATAAGACCGCTTTTCCAAGTTCAATAGCTTGTTCAAATCGTCCTAGCCTGAAATTCATATCCGCTTGAAAATAAGAAAGATTCTCTTTTTGGCTTGGGTTTGATATGTTACTAAATTGTGCTTCGGCTTCATCAAAATCTTCCAATTGATATGCGATATGACCTAGATAGTAATGTGCATCTGACTCAAAGATTTTATTATTTTTAACCTTTTCTAAATAGGGCTTTGCCTGTTTGAATCGCTTTGCTGAAAATAATGCATACCCCTTATTAAAGTTATATTCCGGAAGATTGACCTTTGGGACTTGATTTTCAGAAACACGCATGAACCATTTTAATGCATAGCGGTATTTTTCATTGTTAAAATAATAATTCGCAACATCAAAATCTATACTTCTAGTTTCAGGAGCGTTGGGGTAATCCTTTTTAAATTGCTCCAACATTTTTTCTGTTCCCACATAATTCAATCGAAGGGCATTTGAAAGTGTACTAAACTCAATACGCTGCTTTAATTCATTTGATACGTAAGCATCATTCATAAAAAGATTCGCCTGCCAAGAAGAAGGGAAATAACCCAAACCAAAATAATGAATCGCATTTTCGGGAACGGTTTGTGAATCATACAATTGTCCCACTAAAAAAGAAGGGAGCAAAAGGACAAAAGTCCATTTAATTCGGTAGACTTTCAAGAGTTCAAACATCATAACAAAGGTAGCAGATTCATTTGACCTTACTAACGTTAAACTCAATTGAAAAAGTATATTTTATCAACAAAATATTTAAGAACAAATCAAAAAACATACCTTTAACACAAATCTACTTCAACTATGAAAAATGCCGTTGTCGCCCTTGACAAAGTGACCATTATCAATGAAAAGAATGTCATTTTTTCGGACATCAATTTTAATGTAGAAGCGGGCGAGTTTGTTTTTTTAATTGGAAAAACAGGAAGTGGAAAAAGTAGTTTATTAAAAGTCCTTTATGGAGACTTGCACCTCTCCTCTGGGTATGGTTCCATTGTTGGATATAATTTAACGCAACTTAAGGATAGACAAATTCCCCTACTCAGAAGGAAATTAGGAGTAGTTTTCCAAGACTTCAAACTTCTTCCCGACCGAACCATTTTTGACAACTTGACTTTTGTTTTAAAAGCTACTGGTTGGAAAAAAAAGGATGAAATTAAAGCTCGAGTTAGAGAGGTTTTGCAACTGGTGAATGTAGCCGAAGACACAAAAAAATTTCCTTTTGAATTATCTGGAGGGGAGCAACAGCGCTTAGCTATAGCGAGAGCACTACTTAATCACCCTGAACTCATTATTGCCGATGAGCCCACTGGGAATTTAGACCCTGAAACGAGTCAGGAAATCATGCAGCTTTTTCGAAAATTACATGCCGAAGGCATGAGTGTCATTATGGCTACTCATAATTATAATATGATCATGAAGTTTCCTGGAAAGATTTTTCAATGCGATAAAGGAAAACTAAACGAAGTAATTGCTAAAAAGTAAGGCTACCCTTTTTGGCGTTTGCGCTCATTTTCATCTAAATATACTTTTCGCAAACGAAGAGAATCAGGAGTTACTTCCACATATTCATCTTTTTGAATGTATTCTAGTGCTTCCTCCAATGAAAACTTGATAGGTGGGGCTAACTTAACTTTGTCGTCAGATCCCGAAGCTCTCACATTTGAAAGCTTTTTAGTCTTGGTCACATTTACAACCAAGTCATCTTGACGACTGTTCTCCCCAATCACTTGACCTGTGTAAATAGCTTCATTGGGAGCAACAAAGAATTTTCCTCTTTCTTGCAATTTATCTAAAGAATAAGGAATTGCTGAACCTTTTTCCATTGAAATTAGAGAGCCATTGATACGTCCTGGAATTACACCTTTATAGGGGCTAAACTCGACAAAACGGTGATTCATGATGGCTTCACCTGCAGTAGCAGTGAGTAATTGATTTCGTAAACCGATAATTCCTCTGGAAGGGATTACAAACTCACAAATCATTCTTGAACCCTTTGGATTCATGCTTACCATTTCTCCCTTTCTTAGAGTCACCATCTCAATCGCTCTTCCAGAAACCTCCTCGGGCAGATCGATGGTTAACTCTTCCATGGGCTCCATTTTTTGCCCATCAATTTCTTTAATGATTACTTGAGGTTGTCCTATTTGTAGTTCATAGCCCTCACGTCGCATGGTTTCGATTAATACAGATAAATGTAAAACACCACGTCCAAAAACAATAAATTTATCGGAACTATCTGTAGTTTCCAGTCGCATGGCTAAGTTTTTCTCCAACTCCTTTTCTAGACGATCTCGAATATGTCTAGAGGTAACGAACTTCCCTTCTTGACCAAAAAATGGAGAATCATTGATCGTAAAAAGCATACTCATGGTAGGCTCGTCAATAGCAATGGTTGGCAATGCTTCTGGTGCATCAATATCTGCAATGGTATCTCCAATATCAAATCCTTCCAATCCAATTACTGCACATAAATCTCCTGCCTCAACCCTATCTACTTTTTTGCGTCCAAGACCATCAAACAAGTGAAGTTCTTTAATCCTAGAAACGATTTGTTCACCGTCTCGTTTGATGAGATTAACTCGCATTCCACTTTCAAGATTTCCCCGCTGTAAACGACCAATCGCTATTCTTCCTGTAAAAGACGAAAAGTCTAGAGAAGTAATCAACATTTGGGTATTTCCTTCTTTAATCTCAGGACTGGGGACATGCTCCAATACCATATCTAAAAGAGGCTCAACTGAATCCGTTTGCAGATTCCAGTCCGTACTCATCCAATTGTTCTTTGCAGAACCATAAACAGTTGGAAAATCAAGTTGCCATTCTTCGGCGCCTAATTCGAACATTAAATCAAAAACAGATTCGTGGACTAGTTCAGGGGTACAGTTTTCTTTATCCACCTTATTGATTACCACAATGGGCTTTAATTTTAAATCAATTGCTTTTTTGAGTACAAAACGAGTCTGAGGCATCGGACCTTCAAAAGCGTCTACTAGCAGTAATACACCATCAGCCATATTCAAAACACGTTCAACTTCTCCGCCAAAATCGGCGTGGCCTGGAGTATCAATAATGTTGATTTTAACCTCTTTATAAACTACTGAAACGTTTTTTGAAAGGATCGTAATCCCTCGTTCACGTTCCAGGTCATTATTATCTAAAATAAGGTCTCCTGTAGTTTCATTACTACGAAAAAGATTACAATGATGAAGAATTTTATCTACTAAGGTTGTTTTTCCGTGGTCAACATGCGCGATAATCGCAATATTTTTAATGGCTGTCATAGCATTTTTTAAGCGTGTGCAAATATATTATTAATTATCACTAGAGCGAGAAAACTAATAGAATATTAATCACGTATCTAGGGAATTGATTAATAAAAATATAAAGCTGTAGAGTTTGGCTCAATCTTTGTATGTTTTCCGTTCAATAAGTTCATTGAAAATTCATGGGGTCGTCTGGTTTTGACAGCAGGACGCATGAAAAGGTAAGCAAGTCGAGCGCTGAATTACAGCTCGTAAATCTCATTTTTCACATTTTTAAATGGCGAGAATAACTACGCTCTAGCTGCATAATTAACAGAATTATAGTACGTTAATGCCAAGTCCTGACCAGGTCGG
>JAQWJV010000046.1 GCA_029248185.1 Flavobacteriaceae bacterium
AGGAGGCAGAGTAGTTGAACCTACATACCATCAAATAGTAATAATAATTCAATTAATTTTTACTTCTTACAAAGCCAATTATTTCGAAAAAGGGAACTAAGAGTTAGCCTTTGGCATTTGCAAAAAAATAGCCTAATTCCTCTCTATCAAGGGCGGATTTTTACTATTTCTCCCCCTATATGGAGGGTACTATTTACTCCCCTTACAAAATGGTTAGGGGTTTTTTTCAGCTGTTGTATTCTACCTAAAACTACTTGCTAACTAAAGTCCATTTATATTCTAAAAATCTCCTTTAGATAGTAGTTTTTTTTTGTTGATCAAAGACGCAGGTTTTTTTTAAGGCTTGACCGCAACGGGAATCCTTTCATTTTTGGGTAGGGCATAACGGACAAAGTCCGTTTGGGATAACCCAGAGATGCTTTGTATAGCGGTGACATCAAAGCCTGTTTTTTCTAGTCGCCTGTAGTAGTCTATTCCATAGATACGGACATGGTCGTATTGTCCAAAAATTCGAGTACGCTCTTTTGTGTCGGTAATGGAATCGTCTTCAAATGTAGTGTCACGACTTTCATCCAAAGGGACCTGTGCGATTAAGGTTCCTCCTTTTTTTAAAACACGATAGAGTTCATTCATTGCTTTTTGATCATTTGGGATATGTTCCAAAACATGATTGCAGAAGATTAAATCGTAGTCTTCATTTTTAAAAGGAAGTGCACAAATATCTGCTTTCACATCGGCTAGAGGAGAGTGGAGATCGGTGGTCGTGTACGTCCAGTTGTTAAGTGCTTTGAACTTGGTATAAAAAACTTGCTCAGGTGCAATATGCAAAACCTTTAGAGAACGTGTTAGAAAATTTGTTTCTCGTGATAAATAGAGCCATAAAAAACGATGTCGTTCTAAGGAAAGTGTTCCGGGACATAGAGCATTTTCTCTTAAATTTTGATATCCATAGGGAAGAAACTTTCGATAGGAGCTTCCGTCGATGGGATCGGTAAATTTATTTACTTTAAAATACCATTTAACCAAAGGACGAAACCAAATACTCAACCTGATTAAAAGGGGTCTGGGGAGCCAGTTGAGTAACCATTTCATACCAAAAGGGGTTCTTTTCTGTAAGGTAATTCTTCATCACTTTTTATGCCTAGAGCTGCATAGATGTATTGAAAAGTAGAAAGTAATTCTGGTTTTCCATCCACCAAAGCTACGTTATGTTCAAAATGGGCACTGGCGTTTCCATCAGCGGTGAGTATTGTCCAACCGTCTTTGAGTTGTTTAATGCGGTGAGTCCCCCCGTTGATCATGGGTTCTATGGCCAAAACCATCCCTTCTTGGAATTTTTTACCTTTTCCGCGTTTTCCATAATTAGGAACTTCTGGACCTTCGTGCATAACCCGACCTAATCCATGACCCACTAATTCACGAACCACACCATAGCCTTCTTTTTCACAAAAATACTGAATGGCGTAGCCCATATCTCCTAAACGATTTCCCGCACGAAAAGTATCAATACCCTCATACAGTGAAGCTTTTGTCACCTTAAGTAATTTTTCAACTTCAGGATCAATTTCGCCTACAGCAAAGGTATAGGCATGGTCTCCATAAAATCCATTTTTTAATGCGCCACAATCAATCGAAATGATATCGCCCTCTTCCAAGGGTTTTTCATTAGGGATTCCATGAACTACTTGAGCATTCGGACTCATGCACAAAGTGTTAGGAAAATCATATAACCCTAAAAATCCGGGTTCCGCCTGATGGTCACGAATAAAGCTTTCGGCGAGTTGATCTAGTTTTAGGCTGGTTATTCCAGGTTTAATTTCGGCGGCCAACATACCCAATGTTTTTGAGACAATAAGGGCACTTTCTCGCATCAATTCAATTTCCTCTTTTGTTTTTAGTACAATTACTGCCATATTAAAAATCTGCGTAGGAATTTTCGTAGGGCTCTCTTTTTAAAATTTTCGAAAAATCATCAACTAAGTTTACAACGGGAAATTCAACAAATCGATTGATTTCTTTACCGTTTTCGATGAATATTAAAGTGGGAATGTTGAGGATATCATATTCTTTTTCATAACCCAGAGGACTGTCTTTGGCTTCTGAAATAGAATACATTTCAATTTTGTCTTCGGATACTCCTAAAAGATCAAGGAGCTTAAACATTCCTCCTAATTCTCTTTGGGTGTCTCCACACCAAGTACCTAAAAATAATTTAAACTCAAGATTTTTGGCCAAAGGGGTAAATTCATCCGACCAGCCATCCGGAATTTTGATATTGTCGTATTCAGGTTGAAACCAAGCTTGAAATTCTGGGGTATCCAAATTGGCACGATTCATATAGCCAAGAATAACAGTTTCTCCTTCTTCACCAATTAGGCTTTCAACTTTTAAAGGTTTTTGTGGAGTTTTCTTCTCTTGTATTTGACCTTTGCAGCCAACAAGTAAAAGGACGAAAATAAGGGTTGGGACTAGTTTTTTCATGAACGTAAAATTAAAGATTTTTGGGTCATCGTTTTGGGTTGAGCAATTTCCAAAAGATCTAAAACTGTTGGGGCAATATCACCCAAAATTCCATTCGTTATTTTTTTCTTTTCGGGGTCCACTAAAATTACAGGGACAGGATTTGTTGTGTGTGCTGTATTGGGACTCCCATCGGGGTTGATCATTGTTTCACAATTTCCGTGATCGGCAATTACGATACTGACATATTCTTTTTCTAAGGCTGTTTCAATCACAGCTTTTGCGCATTGATCAACAGATTCGCAGGCTTTAATGGCAGCTTGTAAATCACCCGTATGTCCAACCATATCTGGGTTTGCAAAATTTAAGCAAATAAAATCAGGAGCCTCTTTTTTTATTTTTTCAACAATGGCAGCTTTGATTTCAAAGGCACTCATTTCGGGTTGAAGGTCATAGGTCGCTACTTTTGGCGAGGGACATAGAATACGATCTTCTCCTTCAAAAGGGGCTTCTCGACCACCATTGAAAAAGAAGGTCACATGGGGGTATTTTTCTGTTTCCGCAATACGAACTTGGGTTTTTCCTGCCTTGGATAAAACTTCGCCCAGCGTATTTTCTAAGTTATCTTTGTCAAAAACAACTTGAACATGCTCAAACGATTCATCATAATTGGTCAGGGTAACATAATGCAAATCGAGCGGTGCCATTTCGAATTCGGGAAAGGCTTTTTGAGAAAGGACTTGCGTTAACTCTCTTCCTCGATCGGTTCTAAAATTAAAAAACAAGATAACATCTCCACTTTCAATCCTAGTAATAGCCTCTCCTTTTCCATTATCTTTAAAAAGCGGTGCAATAAATTCATCCGTTACCCCTTCTGAATAACTCTTAGAAAGCTCCTGTGGAAAGTTGGTGGTGGGGCTTCCAATTCCATTTACGAGCAGATCATAGGCTTTTTTTACACGTTCCCAGCGTTGATCTCTATCCATGGCGTAATAGCGACCAATAATTGAGGCCAAGTGACCGCCAGTTTCAGCTAGTTTTTTTTCGATCCGCTCTACAAAATGTTTACCCGATTGAGGATCAACATCTCTACCGTCTGTAAAAGCGTGAAGATAAACGTCATTCAACTTATATTCTCCAATAAGATCCAAGAGGCCCTCAATATGATTGATGTGGGAATGGACTCCTCCATCTGACAATAATCCCAAAAGATGCACTTTTTTTCCTTCCTTTTTGGCATATTCAAGGCTATCTGTTAATACCTTTTCATTTCTCAATTCATCTTTTTCAACCGCCAAATTGATTTTAGCTAAATCTTGGTACACAATTCGACCTGCCCCCAGATTCATGTGTCCCACTTCACTATTTCCCATTTGACCTTCGGGAAGACCTACGTGTTGTCCATCTGTTCTAAGCGTACTATATGCATAGTTTTTATACAAGGAATCAATGTATGGAGTTTTTGCCTGATCAACAGCAGAAATAGTGGGGTCTGGTGAGTTTCCCCAGCCATCGAGAATCATTAAAAGTGTTTTTTGGGCCATCTAAAAAGTTTTTGCAAAGATACAAATTAGTCTCCACCTCTCTGAATCTTAAAGGCTTAAAAAAAAGCTGTTTCTTTGTAAATAAAATACTTGAAGAAAGGCATTGTTTATCGGTCAACAGGAAGTTGGTATACTGTAGCCTCTGAAGGCGTTTTTTATGAATGTCGAATCAAAGGAAAACTTCGTTTAAAAGGAATCAAGAGTACCAATCCTGTAGCGGTTGGAGATCGAGTTCATTTTGAAGTAGATTCTCATGCCAGTTCCTTGGAAGGAAATATCACTCATATTGAAGAGCGACAAAATTATATTGTCAGAAAATCCGTGAACCTTTCCAAACAAACCCACATTATAGCGTCCAATATTGATCAGGTTTTTTTACTGATTACTTTAAACAACCCCCCAACGTTTCCAGCGTTTATTGATCGTTTTTTAGTCACCGCTGAAGCCTATCAAATTCCTGCAATTTTATTGTTTAATAAAATTGACACCTACTCAGATATAGATTTGGAAGCACTTCAATTATTGCAACTAACCTATAAAAATATTGGTTATGCTACATATACGATATCTGCTACTGAAGGAGAAGGTGTTCCTAAAATCAAAGAATTAATGCAAGATAAAGTGAGTATATTTTCAGGGCATAGTGGTGTTGGTAAATCCACCTTAATCAATGCAATTTCTCCAAGTTTAGATTTGAAAACAGCTGCTATTTCAAAGCAACACCAACAGGGAATGCACACAACAACCTTTGCAGAAATGTTTGCTTTGTCCAATGGAATCAAAATAATTGATACTCCAGGAATTAAAGGATTTGGTGTTGTTGATATGCTCCCTGAAGAGATCGGAAATTATTTTCCCGAGTTTTATCAGCGAAAAGGAAATTGTAAATTCCATAATTGTATTCATATAAACGAACCTAAATGTGCAATTATTGAGGCGGTTGAAAATGGAGAAATTGCTTATTCACGCTACACGTCCTACACGCAAATGATGGAAGAAGATTCCCCTTACAGAAATTAAAAATGAGAGTTATTATCCAGAGAGTCCTTCGGGCTCAAGTCCGAATCAATCAAAATGAGAATAGGGAAATCCAAGAAGGTTTACTCGTTTTGTTAGGTATTGAAATGGAAGATGACTCGACAGATGTTTTGTGGCTTGTAAACAAAGTGTTGAATTTGCGAATTTTCAATGATTCAGATGGAATAATGAATTTATCTTTGATGGATAAGAAAGCCGCACTGATGGTTGTTAGTCAGTTTACCTTGATGGCTTCCACAAAAAAGGGAAATAGACCTTCTTATATTCGCGCAGCAAAGCACGAACATGCCATTCCACTTTATGAGCTTTTTTTGGAAACAGCTAAAAAACAATTAGGCAAAAAGGTAACTTCAGGAACTTTCGGTGCCGACATGGAAGTAAGCCTTGTTAATGACGGACCTGTTACGATTCAAATGGATTCAAAAAACAAATAGTAGATCTAGAGTATGTTGACTTCAGTTTCAAGGGTAATTTTAAATTGCTCAAGAGCGGCTTTTTGAATTTTTTGAGCCAGGGCTAAAATTTCATTTCCTGTGGCACGATTATAATTGACCAGAACAAGTGCCTGTTTCGAATGAACACCCGCATCTCCGTCTCTAACTCCTTTGAATCCCATTTTTTCAATCAACCATGCGGCTGGGACTTTTACAGCACCGCTAGGAGTTGGGTAATGGGGTAACTCTGGATATTTTTGCAATAAGGTATCAATGTGTTTTTTTTCAAGAATTGGATTTTTAAAAAAGCTACCACTATTTCCAATTTCTTTAGGATCCGGAAGTTTGGATTGTCGAATTGAAATGACCGTCTCTGCAACATGCTGTATTGTTGGTGTTTTTTCCTCTAATTTTTTTTGAATGTCACCATAACTGAGTTGTAAACTGTGAGGGGTTTTTTGAAGTTTTAAACAGACACTTGTAATAATGTATTTTCCTTTGTATTTGTTTTTAAACACAGAGTCGCGATATCCAAAGTGCATGGTTTCTTTTGTAAAGGTTTTAAAGTCTTGAGTATCCAAGTCAAAAACTTCACAACAATGAAAAACAGATTTTAATTCTACCCCATAAGCTCCAATATTTTGAATGGGAGCTGCTCCAACACTCCCAGGAATTAAAGCTAAATTTTCAACGCCACCATAATTCTGCTTTAAGCACCAGAGGACGAATTCGTGCCAGTTTTCTCCTGCTTGAACTTCAACAAATACCGATTGTTCATCTTCACGCAAAACGGAAATCCCTTTAGTTCCAATAACTAACGTTAGTCCTTCGTAATCATGTGTGAGAAGCATATTACTCCCGCCTCCATGGATTCTTATGGGTCTGTTTTGATATTGGCTATATAGTTCTTTTAATTGTGAGGTCTCAGTGAGCAAAAAAAAGTTTTGGGTAAAAACTTCAATTCCAAAGGAGTTGTATTTTTTTAAAGAAACGTTTTCTTCAAGCTTGAGCATGTTTCAAGATACTAATTTCTGATAGGCTGCTAAAGCCTTTTTCAAAATACTTACCGATCGAATTAATTTTTCGCTATCTAAAATAAAAGCAATTCGAACTTCATTTAATCCAATCCCAGGGGTTGAATAAAAACCTCTTGCTGGAGCTAACATAACTGTTTGCTTTTCATCATGAAAGTCAGTGAGTAGATATTTAGAGAAATCTTCTGCATCTGCTACGGGTAGTTTTACGATACAGTAAAACGCCCCCATGGGGTGAGAGACTTCAACATTAGGAATTTTTTCAAGTTGTTCAATTAAAACATTTCTCCGTTTTCCATATTCTGCAATAACCTCTTCAAGGTAACGGTCTGGTGCATCCAAAGCAGCCTCACTTGCCATCAAGGCATAGGTAGGAGGGGAGAGCCTTAAATGCGCAAATTTTAATACATTTTGGATTAAGGCTTCATTTTTTGAAACGATGCATCCTACCCGGGCACCACATAGACTGTAGCGTTTGGATACAGAATCAATCATTACTGTATGCTTTGCTCCTTTAGGATGTTGTAATACAGAGTAATGTTTATTGCCTGCATGAATAAATTCGCGATATACTTCATCAACAATTAAGAAAATATCATGTTCAATAGCTAGTTGGACAAGTGTTGAGATTTCTTTTTCACTATAAACGTATCCCGTTGGATTGCTGGGATTACATAGTAAAATTGCTTTTGTTTTAGGGGTTATTTTTTCACTGATATTTTCTAATGAGGGCAATTGAAATTGAGAAGTAAATTCTGAAACAACAGGAATTACGTTTACACTAGCAGCGCTTGCAAAACCATTATAATTGGCATAGAAAGGCTCTGGAATAATAATTTCATCCTCTGCGTCACAAATGACATTGAGGGCAAAAGTTAGGGCTTCACTTGCCCCCGTAGTGACAAGTACATCGTCAGGAGCAACTTCAATTCCATGTTTTTGATAGTAATCACATAATTTTTTTCGATACGTCAGTGTTCCTTGCGAGGGTCCATAAGGGAGGAGGCTTAGATCTGAATTTTGAACCGCTTCAATGGCCTCTTTTGGAGCAGCAATATCGGGTTGTCCAATGTTGAGATGGAAAACCTCAATACCCTCCGCTTTTGCTTTGTCAGAATGAATAACTAATTTCCGGATGGGTGAAGTGGGAAGTTCTATCCCCTTCTTTGATAGGTGTGGCATGCTAAAATAAAAAGCAAAAATGCTAAAAAAAAAATTCTTAAACACAAGTGTGAATGCCAAAAATGTTATTAATGACCTATTTCAGACATTTTACATCATGTGATTTTAGTAATTTCCTTAAAAATTATTTTTTATATACAGCTTGACTAGAGATTTATTCCTTTGGAAGAACAGTCCCTTTTATTTTTAGAGCTACAATGGAATTCTGTTCTAAATTGGTGGTAACAGTTATTGTTTTTCTAAAGGGTCCTGTTCGTTTGGTGTCATATTTGACAATGATCTCACTCGACTCGCCAGGTGCAATGGGACCCTCTGGTTTTTTTGGAATGGTACAGCCACAAGAGGATTGAACATTTTGGATTATTAAGTCTTTATTTCCGGAATTGGTAAAGTTAAACACACGTTCACCATCACTTCCGTTGGCTATGGTGCCATAGTCTATAGTGGTAGTTTCAAAATTAATTTGTGCTCCAGTTTCTTGTGCAAAAGCAGGGATTACAGCAAATAAGAAAAATAGGTTAATGAGGTGTTTTGTTTTCATAATTTGGTTTAAAAGTTTTTAAATTTAAAAATTTTCTTTCAATTTAGGATGGAATTTTTATTATACCATAAGTGTCCCTACTTTTGTAAATCAAAAATTAGACCAAAATTTTTATGGAAATTCCCTCCAAGTTTGATTCTCGGCTGGTAGAAACTAAATGGTATAGCTTCTGGCAAGAAAACGGCTATTTTAAATCCGTCCCTGATGGGCGTGAGCCCTATACCATTGTCATTCCTCCACCCAATGTAACAGGAGTCCTTCATATGGGACATATGCTCAATAATTCTTTGCAAGATATTATCATTCGAAGAGCACGTATGAGAGGGTATAATGCATGTTGGGTTCCAGGAACAGACCACGCTTCAATTGCTACGGAGGCCAAAGTAGTTGCCAAACTTAAATCAGAAGGGATTGATAAAAGTAACCTTACTAGAGAAGCCTTTTTAGATCATGCTTGGGATTGGACCCATGAATACGGAGGGGTTATTCTAGAACAACTAAAAAAACTGGGTTGTAGTTGTGATTGGGATCGAACCAAATTTACACTTGATCCCGAAATGTCAGAATCTGTACTCCGTGTTTTTATAGATTTATATAACAAAGGCAAGGTTTATCGCGGTTTTCGCATGGTAAACTGGGATCCGGAAGCACAAACGACCTTGTCAGACGAGGAAGTAATTTACGAGGAAAAGTCTGGAAATTTATATCATATAGCGTATCAGATCGAGGGATCTGACGAACAACTAATTATTGCCACTACGCGACCTGAAACCCTATTGGGTGACTCAGCGGTTTGTGTACACCCTGAAGATGAACGCTATGCTCATTTAAAAGAAAAAGAAGTTTGGGTACCTCTTACTGGAAGAAAAGTGCCCCTTATTCAAGATGAATATGTGGCTATGGATTTTGGAACAGGCTGTCTTAAAGTTACTCCTGCACATGATATAAATGATAAAGCACTGGGTGAAAAACATGGACTTGAGGTTATCGATATATTTAATGCCGATGCCACACTCAATGCACAAGGTCTAGAATTTGAAGGCTTGGATCGTTTTGTTGCACGTAAGAAAATTGTAAAAGCTCTTGATTCTTTGGGAGTTTTGGTTAAAACAGAATCTCATATTCATAAAGTAGGAACTTCAGAGAGAACCAAAGCTGTCATAGAACCCCGTTTGTCGGATCAATGGTTTTTAAAAATGGAAGAATTAGCTCAACCTGCCATTGAGGCTGTTTTGCATTCGGATGAAATTGCATTATTGCCTGAAAAATTCAAAAACACCTACCGACATTGGATGGAAAATATTCGGGACTGGAATATTTCAAGACAGTTATGGTGGGGTCAACGAATTCCAGCATACTATTATGGAACGGGAGTTGAGGATTTTGTTGTTGCACTAACCGCTGAGGAAGCTCTTGAAGCCGCTCAAAACAAATCAGGAAATACTTCACTCCAACTGGAAAATCTGCGTCAAGACGAAGATGTTTTGGATACTTGGTTCTCCTCTTGGTTATGGCCTATTTCTGTTTTTGATGGAATTCGAAATCCAGAAAATGAAGAAATTAAATATTATTATCCCACTCAAGACCTTGTGACAGGTCCGGATATCTTATTTTTCTGGGTCGCAAGGATGATTATTTCAGGTTATGAATATAGAGGGGAAAAACCTTTTTCAAATGTTTATTTAACGGGTCTTGTACGTGACGAAAAAGGGCGTAAGATGTCCAAGCAGTTGGGGAATTCACCTGACGCTTTAAAGCTTATAGAAAACTATGGTGCCGATGCGGTTCGCGTAGGATTAATGTTGAGCTCTGCTGCAGGGAATGACTTGCTTTTTGATGAAAGTCTTTGTCAACAAGGGAAAAACTTCGCCAATAAAATTTGGAATGCTTACCGTTTGATCGAAGGCTGGGAAATTGACAACAAGATTAAACCTTCCTCTGCTGCAACTGAAGCTTTAGATTGGTATGAAAATCATTTTAATAAGACCCTTCTTTGGGTGGATGAGAATTTTGATAAATACCGTATATCAGATGCATTAATGACAATCTACAAGCTAATCTGGGATGATTTTTGTTCCTGGTTGCTTGAGTTGGTGAAGCCAGAATATGGAAAACCCATAGATGCTGCTACGCATGCAAGAATTATTGTATTATTTGAAAACAATTTACGTTTATTGCATCCTTTCATGCCCTTTTTAACTGAGGAATTATGGCATTTTATTAGTGCTAGAGCAACCGATGAAGTGCTTACGGTTTCTTCTTGGCCTCAGTCAAAATCATTTGATTCCGAAAGGATCACCAATTTTGAAATTACCCAGGAAGTTATTGTGGGGATTCGAAAGTTCAGAAAGGATAAAAATATTTCATTCAAAGAAAAGGTGACAGTTTATGTCACAAATTCCAGTACTTCTATACCCTACGAGTCCTGTATTATAAAGTTGGGTGCGCTTGATGATTTGATTTATTCTCAGGCTCCTGAGGATACAAATGGAGGGAGTTTTCGTGTTTCGAAACTTGAGTTTTTTATTCCTACCCAAGCACCTGAGGATACTGAGGCTGAAAAAGAAAAACTTCATGCTGAGCTAAAATATACCAAAGGGTTTTTAGCCTCAGTAGAAAAAAAGTTAGCCAATGAACGGTTTGTGTCGAATGCTCCAGAGCAAGTGATTGCGATTGAGCGTAAAAAAGCAGCAGATGCTGAAGATAAAATAAAGATGCTAGAAAAAAGCCTCAGTTTGCTTTAAGCTTTGTGGGCAATAGCTTGGACACCTCCTTTTACAACATCGTTTAAAGCGATGTCTAAGTTTGTTCCTAAGGGTAAAAATAAGTCAATACGGGAGCCAAACTTTATGAATCCAGCGTCAGTTCCCTGCTCCACTTCCATTCCTTCTTTGGCATAATTTACAATTCGTCTTGCTACTGCGCCTGCGATTTGACGATACAATACTTCTCCAAATATGTCATTTTTTAACACAATGGTAGTTCTTTCGTTTAATTCAGAAGATTTTGGATGCCATGCCACTAAATATTTTCCAGGGTGGTATTTACTGAATTGAACTTTACCACTCATTGTATATCGAGTTACGTGAACATTTAAAGGAGACATGAAAATCGAAACTTGTAAACGTTTGTCCTTAAAGTATTCTTTTTCAAAAACTTCTTCAATGATAACGACTTTACCGTCAACTGGAGCAATGAGTTGATTTTCATTTTTTGGAGTTACTCTTTTTGGGTTTCTAAAAAATTGAAGGACCAAAACAAGGAGTACCAAAGCAATAAGCTGAATCCCAATTTTCATTGGCGGGAGGTCTATGTTATACTCTGCTAAAACAGCAATTGCAGCGGTTATGACAAAGGTTGTCATGATGATTTGATATCCTTCTTTATGAAACATAATGAACTATAATTAAAAATAAGTTGACAAAGGGAGCTGTATAAAGTACACTGTCCATTCGGTCATAAAAACCACCATGTCCAGGAATCAATGAACCACTGTCTTTCACATTCGCCTCCCGTTTAAATTTTGATTGAATAAGATCTCCAAGGGTTGAAGCAATAATAATGATTAGAGCTAAAAGCGGGAAGACCCAAATTTTAAATTCTTTGTGAAAATTAAGCAAAACAAGGCTTAACAAAAAACAAGCCAGTGCTCCACCCCAAAATCCTTCCCATGTTTTTTTGGGGGAAACCTCTGGGAATAAAGTATTTTTCCCCCATTTTTTTCCAAACACATAGGCAAAACTATTATTGGTCCAAATTAAAAAGTACATGGATAAGGTAATTCCATTCATCCAGCTACTTTCCATGGCCGTGGAAGCAATAATGAAATATCCAGAACTGATAAGATAAAAAAGAGTAAGCCCGCTTTTTTGAAAAGGGGCAAAATCAAATGATTTTTTTTTGACCAGTAGAAAGGCAAGTAAAATATTTGTGAAAATGCCTAGGGCCAAGAGACCATAATGTAGGGTGTTGTTTAGCTTTCCGGTATAAAATTGATAAGCTAATAATCCAAAAAAGAGGAGGGGAACAGGGCTTTTATAATGTAATAACCTTTGAAATTCAAAAAGTGCTAAAGCAGAAAATATAAAAAGTACAATGATTAAGGCTAAATTTGAGAATAGAGCAGAAGAAACAATTATTGCTACATAGAGAAGGCCAGAAAACCCTCTTACCATAATTTCACGCATACTTTTTTATTAATCTTCTAGAAGCAAATATATGTTTTTTGCACTTGTTTCAGATTCAGAAAACACTTTTTCCTCACCAGTGTCCGATTTTGATTTGAGCGTTGTAATATTTGTTGGGATTGTTTTTTTGTATTTATTGTTGAGTGAGGTCATCCCTTGACTCACATCTTTAACGATCTGGTGAGTTTTTGCGATGATAATAATGTTGTTGGGTAGGTCAGGAAGATTGTAGTGTTTGATCTGATGTTCGCTAAGTAATATTTTACCTGTATTGCTGATAATGTATTCACAGTTCATTACTGCAGCCTCATAGGCTTTTAAATTCCCTGAGGATTGAGTGATCAAGGTCAATTCGTATTGTTGGGCGAGTTTCTCATTGAGACTCAATACTTGATCTTTTTTCCAAAGATTTTCTTTAAAAATTTCAATGAGATTGAGTGAAACAAGTCTACTGGATTCACAAAAGAGAAAGCGCCCTCCTTTTTTGGTAAAAGCTTCGGCAAACTGAATGTCTATTTCAATTTCTTCCGATGGGAGATAGGGACTTTTCTCAGAATTATTCTCAGTTTTTTTACCAAAAAATTTATCCCATATCCCCATAAGCTTTGGTTCTATTTGCTTTTAAGTAGCTTGGCTTCTTCTATTTTTTCGCTATTCGTTTTAAAAGGTCTCTTTCCTAAGATATTTTCTAGATCATCTTTAAAAATAACTTCTTTTTCTAAAAGGCGTTCGGCCAATTCTGTTAATTTATCTTTAGAAAGTTTCAAAATTTCAATTGCTCGGTCATATTGTTTTTCAATAATTCCAGAAATTTCGTGATCAATTTTCTGAGCAGTTTCTTCTGAATAGGGCTTGGTTAAGTTATAGTCAGATTGCCCTGTTGAGTCATAGTAAGTTAGATTTCCAATGGTATCATTAAGGCCATATACTGAAACCATAGCTCTAGCTTGACGAGTAACTTTCTCCAAATCGCTTAACGCTCCTGTTGAGATTTGGTCAAACATTACTTTTTCAGCGGCACGTCCACCTAAAGCAGCACACATCTCATCAAGCATTTGTTCTGTTCTCACAATTTGACGTTCCTCTGGAAGGTACCATGCCGCTCCCAATGATTGACCTCTGGGTACAATAGTAACTTTCACAAGAGGAGCCGCATGTTCTAGCAACCAACTCACTAAAGCATGACCCGCCTCATGGTAAGCAATGGTTTTCTTTTCTTCAGGAGTAATGATTTTATTTTTCTTTTCAAGACCTCCAACAATTCGATCAACGGCATCTAAAAAATCCTGTTTTCCTACTGTCTTTTTATTGCCCCGGGCAGCAATTAATGCCGCTTCGTTACAAACATTTGCGATGTCTGCACCTGAAAATCCAGGAGTTTGTTTTGCGAGAAAATCCACATCCAATGACTTAATGGCTTTGATGGGTTTTAGATGCACTTTAAATATTTCTTTACGCTCATTTAGATCGGGTAAATCAACATAGATTTGGCGATCAAAACGTCCCGCTCTCATTAAGGCCTTATCCAATACATCAGCACGGTTTGTTGCAGCGATGACGATGACATTGGTGTCGGTTCCAAAACCATCCATTTCTGTTAGGAGTTGGTTGAGAGTATTTTCTCTTTCGTCATTTGATCCGGTCATATTACTTTTCCCTCTTGCTCTCCCTATGGCATCAATTTCATCAATGAAAATAATTGCAGGGGATTTGTCTTTGGCTTGTTTAAATAAATCACGCACCCGAGAAGCTCCCACTCCTACAAACATTTCAACAAAATCAGATCCCGAAAGAGAAAAGAACGGCACTTTTGCTTCTCCTGCAACTGCTTTGGCAAGCAATGTTTTCCCTGTACCGGGTAAACCGACCAAGAGGGCTCCTTTTGGAATTTTACCCCCTAGGATAGTATATTTACTTGGATTTTTAAGAAAATCAACAATTTCCTGAATCTCTTCTTTAGCCCCTTCAAGTCCTGCAACATCTTTGAAGGTTGTTTTTACATCTGTGTTTTTATCAAATAATTTAGCTTTGGATTTACCAATATTAAAAATTTGACCCCCTGCGCCACCACCAGCGCCTCCGGACATTCTTCGCATTAAGAAGATCCATACACCTATAATGATGATGATAGGTAAAAATCCTATTAATGTATCAGCCCATCGGTTTTCAACAGTGGTAAACTCGAGTCGGAATGAAATGCCATTTGCTCGTGCTTTTTCCAGTTTTTCTTCAAAAAGCTCAAGACTTCCTACTTCAAATTGATAATGCGGTCCTCTTGTATTGTCTTGTCCCAAAATATTTTTTTCGGAAACACCTTGATGGTCACTTTTGCTAAGTGCCTCAGGAGTTAGGGTGACTCGGACACTACTTTTGTTTCGAATTACGGTAACTTGACTTACATCACCCGCATTGAGATATTTTTCAAAACTTGAGATATTCGTTTTGCTAATACTTTGCCAGGAATCACTTCCTCCAAAAAGACTCATGCCTAACAGAGCAAAAATAATTGCGCCATAAAGCCAGTAGATATTAAACTTAGGTGTGGTTGGTTTTTTTTCTTCTTTCATAGTTTTTAATAATTTGAATCAATTTGGGTCGTTTTTGCATCTCCCCAAAGTTCTTCAATATTGTAATATTCGCGAATTTGTTTTTGGAAGACATGTACAACAACATCTACATAGTCTATTAAAACCCATTCAGCTAAATCAGAACCTTCTGTATGAAAAGGTTTTTCTTTCAGTGATTTACTTACATTTTTTTGAACCGAACCCACGATTGCGGAAACTTGTGTATTTGAATTTCCACTACAGACAACAAAAAAGTCACAAGGCGTATTATCAAGTTCTGTTAAATCTAAGATTTGAATATCTTCTCCTTTGACATTTTCAATTCCATTGACGATTTCATCTAAAAGAATTGATTTACTTTCAATTTTATTTGTCATTAATTAGTGCTCTTTTTCGCAAATTTATTACTTTTTGGCTCGGTTACATCCACTTCTATGAGCTATTTTAACATAATCAAACTTAATGCCACCCCATCGACGAATGATTTTTTGAAAGAAAGACACCAAAAGGGTTTGTGTCATGACGGGGATTTGGTTTGGGCACAAGATCAAACTTCGGGAAGGGGACAACGAAATAGGACTTGGTTTTCAAGTCCTGAGGATAGCTTGACATTCAGTATCTACAAGACCTACAGGCAGTTTCATTCGGCTAACGCCTTTTCAATAAGTGCAGCGGTGGCCCTAGCAATTGTTTCGGGTTTACAGTCACAAGGGATTCCTAATCTATCCATAAAATGGCCAAACGACATTTTGTCAGACAACAAAAAAATTGCTGGAATTTTAATTGAAAATATTTTTAAACAAGGAAATTTAAAAGCCACTTTTATTGGAATTGGTTTGAATGTAAACCAAAATAAATTTGAAGACCTGCCCAATGCAGCTTCTTTAGCTTCTGTAACCAGCAAGCAATGGGATACAAATCACGTTTTTAATGCATTAAAAGAACCCCTTGAGAACCTGCTGTTTTCTTTGAATTCAATTTCTTTAAAGGAGTTATTTTTGATTTACTCTAATTTACTTTGGAAAAAAGATGAGCGGGCAGTATTTGAAAAAGAAGGAGAAATTTTCACTGCCATCACCCGAGGGGTAACTTCATCGGGTTGTATTCTCCTTGAAGATGAAACAGGAAAAAAAATAGAGTTAAATTCCAGTCAACTAAGGATGCATTATGAGAACTAAAATTATGCAGGTGACCAATTTGCAGGGTCCTTTCTCCAAGTTTTTAAATTTTCAGACTGCACTTCAGAGATTTTATTTGTTTTTAATGCAACAGCTAACAGGTGCTCATAATCACACAAGGTTTGTAGTTCGATCTGAGCTTGATTAAATGCTTGTTCTGCTTTTTCAAAACCATAGGTGAAGAGCGCATACATCCCCAAAAGGGTTGCGTCAGCATTCTGTAATGCTTTCACAGCGTTTAGGCTACTCATTCCGGTACTGATTAAATCTTCGATTACAACAACTTTTTTACCCGGCTCCAAAGCTCCTTCAATTTGATTTTGTCTACCGTGTTTTTTGGCTTCAGGGCGAACATAAATAAAGGGAAGATTTAACTCTTGTGCTACCAACATCCCAATTCCAATCGCCCCGGTTGCAACTCCTGCAATAACTATATCCGAACCAAATTGTGTTTGGATTTCATTCGAGATACTCTTGCTTAAAAAAGTTCGAATATCAGGGTAAGAAAGAGCCACACGATTATCGCAATAGATGGGAGATTTCCATCCACTTGCCCACGTAAATGGATTTTCTGGATTCAATTTAATTGCATTTATTTGTAACAGGTATTCAGCTGTTTGCTGAGCTATATTTTGATTAAAGATCATAAGCAAATGTATAAAGTTTTTTACAATCAGAAACCACTTTTCTTTACAACAGACTTAAAATGTAATGCTGATGCAACCCCCTTGATTCACATCAAGTATGCCACTGCTGAATCCATTATAAAAGTACTCAAAGGCAAACGGGTGACAGGAGTGTATTTGTATCATCGAAAGGAAGAGAAAATTCAAAAGCATTTTTTAAAATATTTTCCCTGTGTCGAAGCTGCTGGAGGATTGGTGAAACACGCCAATGGGAGTTATTTATTCATTTATCGAAATGACAAATGGGATCTACCCAAAGGAAAGATTGAGAAAAATGAAGTAATTATTGATGCAGCCGTACGTGAGGTTATTGAGGAAACTGGAGTTGCCGATTTAGTAGTTATTAGGCCTATGCCTTCCACCTACCATGTATATAATGCCAATGGAAAATATAAATTAAAAAAAACATATTGGTTTTTGATGAAGTCAAGTTTTAATGCGCCTTTAACTCCTCAATTAGAGGAAAATATCCAAAAGGCTGTCTGGAAATCTGAAAACGAGTTTCCTTTATTGATGGAAAATGCATACGAAAACATCAAAATTCTTATTGAAAATGTGAAGTGACTTATTTTTTTACCGCAGGTGGAACTAATGAGGTGTAGTCTCCATTGTGGTTCATGATTTCTCTTACAATTCCACTGCTAATGTAGGAGTGATCTGCAGAGGTTAATAAAAATAAAGTATCAATTCCTGAAAGTCTTTGGTTGATTTGTGCAATACTTTTCTCAAATTCAAAGTCAGCAGGGTTTCTGAGTCCTCTTAAAATTGCAGTTGCCTGTACTTCTCGGCAAAAATTAACGGTAAGTCCCTGGTATGTCTTCACACGTATTTTATTTTCATTTTGAAACGTTTCTGAAATAAACTCAACGCGATCTTGTAGAGAGAACATGTATTTTTTATCACTATTTTCTCCCACAGCAATAATGAGTGAATCACATAGGGGAAGAGCTCGTTCAATAATGTCTTGATGTCCCAAGGTAATAGGGTCAAAGGAGCCGGGAAAAACAAATTTCTTCATGGGTTCAATTTTTATTTAAGACTTCAAGTAAAAGTAAATTAAAAAATACTGAAAGTTCCATTCCCATAGCACGAACTTGTTGAGGAATGATACTGTTTTCTGTTAAACCGGGCACCGTGTTAATCTCCAATAAATGAGGTTCTCCCTTTACGAAGATAAATTCACTCCGAACGACTCCCTTCAATCCTAATTTACGATAAATTTCTTTAGCCCATTTTTCAGTTTTCTCTTTCCATTCCGATGGTATTTGAGCCGGAGTGATTTCTTTTGATTTGCCTTCATATTTTGCTGCATAATCAAAAAATTCATTTTTAGTAATAATTTCTGTTATGGGTAGTACTTGAATTTCTCCCTCGAACAAAGCGACTCCCACAGAAACCTCTCTTCCTTCTAATGCACTTTCTATAATAATTTGAGAATCCTCTTTGAACGCTTTTTGAATTGCAGGCTTGAGTTCGTTTTTTTCTTTGACTTTAAAAACACCAAAACTACTTCCTGCACGGTTTGCTTTGACAAAGCAGGGAAGTCCCACTCTTTCTTCTATAGCAACAGGATCCGTGATGTCACCCTTGTCAATTGAATAATGCTTCGCGGTTGGAACATTGATTTCTCTCAATACTGAAAGGCAATCTCTTTTGTTATAAGTTAATCCTGAGGTGTAACTATCACAACTGGTAAAGGGAATGTCAAGTAATTCCCAAAGTGCCGCAAGTTGTCCATTTTCCCCTGGAGCTCCATGAATCACATTGAAGAGGACTTCAAGATGAATTTTTTTGTTTCCTTTCTCTAAAGAAAAGTCTCCCTTAGCAATGGAATATTGCACTCCATTTTTATCCATTGCCGTCCAAGCCGATGGGGTTATTGTTATTAAAAAGGCTTCCCAAATAGTAGGGTCTAGGTTTTCAAAAACAGTTTTACCGCTTTGTAGCGAGATTTCAAATTCAGAGGTAAATCCCCCACAAACAACTCCAAGCTTTTTCTTTCCCATTACTTTTGGTTATTTTACAAATGTAAATCATTTCATAGCAATCGAAAAGCCGTGGGTTTTATTATCTTAGCACAGAAATTTAAGTCATGCAATTTTTACGTTTTTTATTTAGTAAAATGTTTTTGAAGCAACTGCTTTTCATAGGCTTGACTGCCATAGTTATTTTTATTGGGATTTCTTTTGGTCTTAAGTTCATTACGAACCATAATGAGTATCAAAAAGTCCCCAACTTAAAAGGGGTACCCTTAGATGCACTTCCCTCCATCATGATGGACCAAGATTTACGCTTCGAAGTTATTGATTCTACAAAATTTGTTCCAAGTTTGCCTCCGCTTACTGTTATTACACACCTGCCTACAGCTGAAAGTGAAGTAAAGAAAAATAGAAAAATTTACCTAACTGTCAATCCTTCTGGATACAGAGAAATAACCGTTCCCAATTTAATACAAATCACAAAGCGTAATGCTGAATCTATTCTAAAAGCGGTGGGATTTGAGTTGGGTGAAATTGTATATCAAGATAATATTGGGAAAAATATGGTTTTGGAAATTAGGTATAAAGGAAATAAAATTGAACCTGGAATTTTACTCCCTAAAACCACAAAAATCGATTTAGTTTTAGGAAATGGAAAACGAGAATAACCCTTTGGAAGACGAGCTTCAATCCTCAGATACCCTCTATGAACATTATGCTTTTAAGGCCGACCCGGGGCAATCACCCTTGCGCGTGGACAAATTTTTAATGTCCCGCGTTGAAAATGTTACTCGAAATAAAATTCAACACGCTGCCAAGGAAGGGAGTATATTTGTCAATGGAAATGTGGTGAAATCCAATTACAAAGTAAAGGGTACTGATGAAGTAAAAGTTCTTTTTGCCCATCCTCCTTATGAAAACTTGTTAGTTCCGGAAGATATTTCTTTAGACATTGTTTATGAAGATGATGTTTTGGTTGTAGTTAATAAACCTGCGGGATTAGTGGTTCACCCTGGTCATGGAAATTATTCAGCTACTTTGCTAAATGGTTTACTTTATCATTTTGATCAATTACCAAAAAACGCCAACGAACGACCGGGCTTGGTTCACCGAATTGATAAAGATACAAGTGGTCTTTTAGTGGTGGCAAAAACAGAGCGAGCCATGACGCATTTAGCAAAACAGTTTTTTGACAAAACTTCTGAGCGAAAATATTCAGCCTTGGTTTGGGGTGATGTTAAAGAAGATGAAGGAACCATAGAAGGGGCCATCGGAAGGCATCCAAAAAATCGACTTCAGATGGCAGTTTTTGAGGATAATTCTCAAGGGAAAGAAGCGATAACTCACTTTAAAGTCTTAGAGCGTTTTGGATATGTGACGCTAATTGAATGCCAACTTGAAACAGGGAGAACGCATCAAATTAGAGCGCATCTCAAATTTATTGGACATACTCTTTTTAATGATGCTCGTTATGGTGGGGATAAAATTCTCAAAGGAACAAGCTTTACAAAATATAAACAGTTTGTAGAAAATTGCTTTAGCTTATTGCCACGTCAGGCGTTACATGCTCAAACACTAGGGTTTATTCATCCGGAAAGTGGTGAAAAAATGTCCTTTGAGATCCCTTTGCCCAATGATTTTGAATCAGCACTTGGAAAGTGGCGGCAATATGCCCAACATAAGAATTTATAATAGAAGTATTTTAAGCTTTGATTCCATCTTCTTGTAATCCATTATAAATCCTTGTATTTTTGATAAAAATAGTAGTATGAAAATGCTTATTTCCCCTGCAAAGTCATTACAATTTGACAAGCAGCTTCCCACGACAGTTCAAACTCAACCTCAATTTAGTTTAGAGGCTGAGAAGATCAATTCATTGCTCAAAAAAAAATCACCCAAAAAATTGGGGGAATTGATGCATATATCAGACAAACTGGCGGAATTGAATTGGGAGCGCAATCAATCTTTTGGGATGTCTGAGTCCAAAGCGTCTGCTCGTCCTGCAATTTTTACCTTTAATGGAGATGTTTATCAAGGATTGGATGCCTTTACATTGAATGAAAAAAAGATCGATCAAATGCAAAGCCAACTCCGAATTTTATCGGGATTGTATGGTCTTTTAAGACCCCTAGATGCGATTAAGCCTTATCGATTGGAAATGGGAACAGCTTTTCAGGTTGGAACACATAAAAATTTGTATGCTTTTTGGAAAGATAGAATTACCCAGCAGCTGAATGCTGAAATGCAAGAAGATGAACTTTTTGTGAACCTTGCCAGTAATGAATATTTCAGTGCGGTCGATGTCAACAAGCTAAATGCTGAAATTATTACGCCTCAATTCAAAGACTTTAAAAATGGGAAGTTGAAAATAATCTCTTTTTTTGCTAAAAAGGCTAGGGGTATGATGGTACGTCACTTGATTGATAACAATGCAAGCCAATTGGATGACATCCTCTCTTTTAGCACAGAGGGGTATTCTTTTAGTGAAATAGAAACAAAGGATCCATTGAGTCCAGTTTTTGTTCGCTAAATTTATTTTTTTGAACCCTTACTTTTGGATTTATTTCTCGGTCTTCTTACTCCGTAGCTTCCTTTATTAATTTTTCCTTTTCGTGTTTTTCGATCTCCTTTTCCCATGGTAATTTTGATTTGGTGAATGACTAAAGTACTTCTTTTTTTAGAACCTCTTTAATTCTTTTGCGATCCCTAAAATATTTTCTTTTCGATATTTTGTTAAGAAATTTGAACTTAAATATTCACTCCCTTCAAGGTCTGGTGTGGATAAAAGAGTTTTTAAATTCAACGCTAAATATTCTTTTAACATGGGGGTTGCAATGGGAGCATAGCTGTAATGCCATGGCTCATAGTAAAAGCCTTTTCGATTTTCATCGGCGGTGTAGGGGCGAATAAAACCAAAGTTTGCGGCATTTTTATCCATCCATTTTTTCATCTTAGCATAGGGACCTTGACCGAGAAATTTATCTGTTAATAAGACATCCCCCTCTCTGACTTTTGAACCGTCAATTAGGTCAACATCTGTTCCCCAATGGTGCCTGGAGGTACCTGGGAGGGTTGAGTATTCAATTATTTTATTGATGTTTTCTTCAGGTGATAACCCCTTTTTTTTATTCCTTATGTACTTGCGATTCCAGATACTTTTTTGACGATCAAAGGATCTATAAGCGGAGACAATTTCTAGAATTATGCCCTCTTTGTTTGCAGCTTTCTGCATTTCTAAATAAGCGACTCCTACGGGTTTTAACAAGGGTATATCACTATTGTAGAGTTCTGGCTTTCCTTTTCCCAGTAAGATTGAAGTGGAATATTTTTTTTTTTGTTGTGCTTCGGGCCAAATTGAAATGCCAATTAGACTCAGGCTGGTAGTAAGAAAGGATTTACGATTCATGAGAGATAACTTTAAGAAAGCGTTGGTGTATTCCAATGGGGGGGGTATCAAAAGTTGTGCCGATGGGAGTAAATCCATTTGTTATGTAAAGTGCCTGGGCTGCAATTCTTGCATTTAACCAAATATGATGTGGTTTGTATTGAGTGTCGAGAATTACAAACGCTTGTTTAATCAGTTGAGAGGCAATCCCTTTGCGTTGAAAATTGGGATGTACTGCGATGGCTCTAAATTGTATTCCACGATAATTTTTATGCTCAGGATAGGAGGTGGGCATCGCACTAAGCACACCCACCAGTAGTTCTTTTTCATACGCCCCTAAATGAAGGCTTTTCGAATCTTCATCTAATTCGAGACGACAGGCACTTCTAGGCTGCCCTTTTCTTAACAATGCATGCCTTAGGTCATAAGTTTGATTGGCTTGAATTTTTTTGATTTCTACCTTCATCTTTTGAGTATTGTGGTTTTTTCAAAAATCATATGGAATGTAAAGGAGATCATTCTTTTTTGTGCTTTAAACTTTATTCAGGATGTTTCATTATGAAAAAAATTAACACCTTTATAGGAATACTATTTCAAAGTAAAACTATCTTTATAGGATGAAAAATACGGTTTTTTTATGTTTTTCTCTTTTAATGGCCACTTTTGTTTTTGGACAAACCCGAAATCCCATTAAGGGAAAGCTACTCTACAAAAACACCAATGTTGTTGCTGCAAATGTCGTGAACAATACGGATCAAACCAGTACCATTACCAATGAAGATGGCGAGTTTGAAATCGATGTGGCAGTAGGTGATGAGGTGGTCTTTTCCTCACTTCAGTTTCAGATTCGGAGTGTAGTAATTACAGAAGAAATTATTAGAAAAAACCGATTGGTAGTTACGGTAAATGAAAACATTAATGAACTTAAAGAAGTTGTCGTAACCCCTGAGGATATAGAAAAGTTCTTGGACCTTAAGGAAGAGGAATTTAAAGGTTTTGATTATGAAAGAGACAAGTCTTCTGAAATCAACAATCGACTAACAGATGATCGTTTGGTAACCAATGGAATTGATTTTATGAATATTGCTAAGCTAATTGGGAAGGCTTTTGCAGGCAAAACAAAAGAGGAACAGATGACGATGAAGCCCAGTCAAATTTTACCCTATGTGTTTGACGCTGTTTTTTTTGAAGCGGATTTAAATTTAGAAAAAGATCAAGTGGTTGGGTATTTGGAGTATATTGACTCTCAAATGAAATCAAGTGAACTACTCAAACAAACCAAACAATTTGAACTCATAGAGTATTTAATCAATATGAGCAAGGAGTATAAAAAGGTTCTTGCTCAATAAATTTAGCAAATGCAATTCTTTATATTCTTCATAAACTTTGTTTTGTTTTCACTTTCTTTACCTGAATCCGCAGTACATAAATTCTATGTTAGTACAACTGAGGTAGAATTAAAAAGAGAAAAAAAAACAGTACAAGTCACTACTCAGCTTTTCATTGATGATCTTGAATTCCTTTTACAACAAAGCGACAGTTCTATTCGGCTTGATCCCGAGACAAATAAAGAATTAATTGATAGTTTACTGGAAAAGGAGTTGAAAGACAAATTACAATTTTCAACAAAAAATAAGATTTTTGAGTATACTTTTTTAGGTAAGGAATATAGAAACGACATAGCCCTTTGTTATCTTGAGTTTCAATTTGAAAATATTCCAAAAACACTAAAGATTAAAAACACCTTCTTTTTTAATATCTTTGAAAGACAACAAAATATTATACATTTTAAATCAGAGGGAATCAGAAAGAGTTTTTTGCTTCATTCTAATAAACCTGATGTAATTTTTGAATTAAATATCTTAAAATAACTCAAGTCTAAATCAAAAAATGACAATGAAAAATTTTAAAACTTCCTCTTTTGGATATTTCATAGCAATCTGTGTTTTTACTACAACGGTCTCTGCACAGGTTCAACAAGGACACACGAATACCAATAAATTTAAACAATTGTATGATGAATTTGCGGACCCTAATCGGTACCACAATGCATCGGGAGCACCGGGTGTTGATTATTATCAACAAAAAGTAGATTATGTAATGGATATTGAATTGGACGATGCTAATTCGAAGCTTTACGGTGAAGAAACCATTACCTACACAAATAATTCTCCGGATCAACTTCCTTATTTATGGTTACAATTAGATCAAAATATTCGTAAAAAGGATGCCCCTGGATTGGAAAAAAATGGCGCTGGAAATTCTGTAACCGTTCGTCCCAGTAGTTTTGTAAGTAACTTTATAAATGATCCTTTTGATGGGGGATTCAATATTGATTGGGTTCAAGATATTAATGGGAAAGCATTGCAATACAAAGTAAATCAAACCATGATGCGTGTAGATTTACCCAAAGCAATTGCTCCAGGAGCAACCTATGTCTTCAAGATAAAATGGTGGTACAACATCAATGATCATGTTGAAAAAAGAGGTCGTTCAGGATTTGAATTTTTCCCAGAAGATGGAAACAAAGCCTATGTAATTGCACAATTCTTTCCAAGGCTTTGTGTTTACAATGATGTTGAAGGTTGGCAGAATTACCAATTTTGGGGGAATGGCGAATTTGCTCTTGAATTTGGTGATTATAATGTTAATATTACAGTTCCTTCTGATCATATTTTAGAAGCAACAGGAAGCCTTCAAAATCCCAAAGAGGTTTTGAGTCGAGAGGAGTATAAACGATTTCAAGACTCAAAAAATAGTTTTGATAAGCCCGTTATAATTGTAACTCAGGAGGAGGCAACAGCCAAAGAATCTGATTTTTCATCTAAGAAAAGCACTTGGAAGTTTGAAGCGATTAATGTTCGAGACTTTGCCTTTGCAACCTCAAGAAAATTTATTTGGGAACGACAAGCAGTTCAGGTAGGTGCACAAAAAGTGATGGCGGTATCACTCTATCCTAAAGAAGGAAACCCACTTTGGGAGAAATATTCAACCAAGGCCGTTTTACAAAGTCTAAAAACCTATTCAAAATTCACTTTTGACTACCCGTATCCCAAGGCAGTCTCTGTTCATGCTAAAAATCAAGGAATGGAATATCCAATGATATGTTGGAATTATGGCCGACCCGAAAAAGACGGGACCTATTCTGATCGGACGAAATTTGGAATGATCAGTGTTATTATTCATGAAGTGGGGCATAATTATTTTCCAATGATAGTCAATTCAGATGAACGTCAGTGGGGATGGATGGATGAAGGTTTAGATACTTTTATGCAATATCTTACAGAGCAAGAATTTGGGGAGACCTACCCAGAATCTATTGGCGCCATGGAAAGCTACCCCTCTCGTAGAGGAGATCCACAAAAAATAGTTCCTTATATGGCAGGAGATCAAGATTTTATTTCTCCGATTATGTCCAATCCTGAAAACGTCTTTCAGTTGGGCCCCAATGCTTATGCAAAACCCGCTACTGCCCTAAATATACTTCGTGAAACCGTCATGGGTAGAGAAACATTTGATCATGCTTTTAAAACATATTCCCAACGATGGATGTTCAAACATCCCACTCCTGAAGATTTCTTCAGAACGATGGAGGATGCCTCAGCGGTTGACTTAGATTGGTTTTGGAGAGGATGGTTTTATTCTACAGATGTTGTAGATATAGGTGTTAAAAGTGTAAAAAAGTATTATTTTTCTGACGAACCTGATTTGCAGGCGAAGGAACGATTAGAGTCCTATGGCTACGATTTGACAGATTTACCCGAACTCGTATTTAAAATTGACGAGGATAGCGAATCATTTGACCCAAAGTTGGCAGGTCAAAATGCCATTGAAGGTTCTGAAATTTTAAAGGAGTATATGGCCGACCAAGAATTGCCCGGTAATCCAGTGCCTCCAAAATATTTTTACGAGGTTGAATTTGAAAAACCTGGAGGCTTGGTAATGCCATTAATTGTTGAGTATAGCTATGCTGATGGTTCTTCCGAACGCATTACCTATCCTGTACAATTATGGAGAAAAAACGATGCTAGTGTGAAAAAAATTATTGCATCAAATAAAGAATTAATTGGAGTTACTGTGGATCCAGACCAAGAAACAGCTGATGTTAATGTGGATAATAACAGTTGGCCTAAGAAGGAAATTCCTTCAGATTTTGAGAAATTTAAAGAGAAAATAAAGGGATAATTGTTTAGATCTACTGAATCCCCATTGGATTCAGTAGTTCTTTTTTAGAATCCTCCTATATTTGCTTAAAAGATTACACATGCTTTTATTTATTAGCGGAGCTGAAATCGTCTTCGTTTTTTTTATTGTTTTACTTGTTTTTGGTGCTGACAAAATACCTTCTATTGCTCGTACACTAGCAAAGGGAATGACCCAAGTTCGCCAAGCCACCAATGATATCAAAAGTGAAATCCAAAAAACCGTAGACGTTGATGTTGAAAATCCGACAAAAGCAATCACTAAAAATTTTAAAGAGGAGGTAGATAAGGTTAAAAGTGATTTTAATGATTTAGAAGACTCAATTCGAAGAGATCTTTAACGAACCCAACTTAGGGTTAAACCATCCCTAAAGGGTAATAAAACTGTTTTTACCCTAGGATCATTTTTTAATTTTTCATTAAAATGTTGTAATGCAATTGTACTTTCATCTTTAGGGTTGGCTTTTTCAATTACTTTTCCACTCCATAATACATTATCCGACAGAATTAACCCCCCCTTTTTCATCTTGGGAAGGAGTAATTCAAAATATGCATCATAGTTTACTTTATCTGCGTCAATAAAGGCTAAGTCATAAGGGTCTGATAGTTTGGGTAGGATTTTTAGAGCACTTCCTAAATGTCTTTTTATTTGATCTCTGTAAGTACTTTTATTAAAAAAGCGTTCTTGAATGGGAACGAGCTCTTCATTAATATCTATGGTGTGAATGACGCCTTTTTCCTGGAGTCCTTCGGCTAAACAAAGTGTTGCATATCCAGTAAAAGTGCCAATTTCAATGATGATCTGCGGGTTAACCAAATGGGCAATAATACTAAGTAATCTCCCTTGAAGCGGGCCACTTAACATGCGAGGTTGTAAAATTTTTTGATGTGTTTCTCGTTCCAGATCAGTAAGAATTTCGGGGATGGGTTCACTGTGATTTAAGGCATAGTTAATCCATTTTTCACTTAAGGCCTCTGTAAACTGTGGATTAATCATTTTTGGGTCGAGCATAAGGGAAACGTTCAATTAGTTTTGTTTTTGCATATCCGTCTAAACCATTGATAGATACTACACCTCCCAAATCCAATTGTATCCATCCGTCTTCAAGGAGCATAGACTCTTTGACGTAAAGATCTTCGATACTTCCAACAATTAACAGTGTATTATTTTCTTTAATGTGGTATTCGTTAACATAGTTACAGGCCATTTGAATAGGTGCATCCTTTACAAAAGGGGCAATAAAGTTTTCCTTTTTTTCGACCTCAAGTTGGGTTTTGTCAAATTCAGAGATGGATTCTGGATAACTGGCCGAGGTATGGTGAGCATCTTCAATCTGACTTTCATGAATTGCATTTAAGGTAAAAACTCCAGTGGATTTCATATTGGAGTAGGTGTGTCTTGGAACGGTTGTTGGGCGTAAAATCATTCCGATCAGTGCCGGATCACTTCCAAGATGCACGATGGAACTAAAAACAGCCAAGTTTTCATTTCCCTCTGGGGATATACTTCCCACCAATTGTGCTGATTTATATCCCGTCGCACTGTTGATAAGATTGAGTTTGTAGATCTTTGACAGTTGATCAATCTCTCTTTTACTAAAATGCTCCATATTTTTTTTACAAAGATAAGGAAGATCGAACTCTGATTTTAATTCATTTTTTTGTCATAGCGGAGAATTGCTATGATTATGGCTATTACCACTAAAACAAGGGATCCGATAAAGATGTAATGATCTGGAATCTGATTGCTTGCTAAAAAACCTTGTAATATTTTCCCATCCAAGAAAGCAATAAAAAGTCCAACTGGAATTAAAAGGAAAATAAGTTTGAATTTTTTTAGAAACAGATTCATATTTAAATGTTTAATACCACTAAAATAGAAAGAGATTTTTTAATTTTAAGCAACTATTCTAATTTATCTAAACATGGCACATTTTTTATTATTCATTGCATACATTTTTTTTAATACCATACAACCTTCATCTGTTGAAGGGGTTTGGATTACTCAAGACGATGAAACCGGCCAGAAAAAATCAGAGGTTTTGCTTTATGAAGAAAACGGGAAATTATACGGAAAGATTCTTAAACTTTTACTCCCTGGAGATCAAGGTAAATTATGTAAAGAATGTAAAGGTGACAATAAGAACAAACCCATAGAGGGACTTGTAATTGTCAATGATCTTTTATTGGATGATGGTACATGGGAAGATGGGACCATACTGGATCCGAAATCAGGAAAAGTATATGATTGTTATATTACATTAGTGGACGATAACAACCTAGATGTAAGAGGATTTTTAGGATTTTCAATTTTAGGTCGAACTCAAAAGTGGATAAGGAAATAAAATAACTGCCAGGAACTATTCCTAACGGTTAAAACCATAAACCAATTCAAAAATAAAAATTGATATTCAAAGGTAAATTAAAAGAAATACAGTTGTGTAACTTTAGTTGCTTAAACTTGAACAAACTACATTAAATTTTTTACTTTAGAAGCTGTACAAATTAAATTGTTGTACCTTGAAATAATATATTTATAAAGATGGAAAATATTGCGCTTACTGCACAGATAATTGTTGCCCTCTCTGTTCTTTTTGTTTGGGTCTTTAGATATGATAATATTGTTAAAGAATTTAAACAATACGGACTATCTGATTTAATTCGTAATCTAGTTGGTGCCTCTAAAATTTCTCTTTCAGCTTTATTGATAGCAGGTGTTTTTTATCCAGGTTTAGTTCTTTTTTCTTCTTTGTCCATGGCTTTTTTTATGTTTTGTGCCCAACTGGCTCATATTAAAGTAAAAAACCCTTGGGTTAAATTCATCCCCTCCTTACTGTTTTTGATCTTATCTTTATTTATTGCTGCTGTGAATATTGGTTTACTTTAGTCCATGATTCTAAGCATTGTATTGAGTGTTTTTTCAGGTATTTCTTTTCTTTTTTATGGGGTAGCTTCTTTCCGTTCCCGAAGAATGAAGTCCGAGTTTGAACGTTGGGGTTATTTAAAACATCGATTCACCATTGGAACCTTTCAGATTCTAGGAGGTCTAGGTTTGCTTTTGGGGTTATTTCTCCCTGTTTTACTTTTAATTTCATCCCTATCACTCATGTTGATGATGTTGGTGGCTATACTGGTTCGTGTTGGAATTAAAGATGAACTGATTAAAATGCTACCGGCTACCTTTTATGCGATAATCAATGGGGTCATTTTGTATATCACGATTCTGAATAATTTTTGAGGGGGTTCCTCCTTGTATGTTGTTCTATGAATCGTAGGCTTGTCAAATAGGTGATTCTATCTTCTTGACTGAATAAACCTCATATCTTGTTTAGAATTAACAACATCTAGAGGCCTTGTTTAAGTGTCAATTGAGAACTAAATGAATAGTTCTAGTTTGAAAAATCAGTAGTTGAGGCAGGAATTGACTAAGAAGTAATATATTTGTTCCTAAAAGATAACGTTTGGACATTGTCTAAAAGTTTATACCAAACAAACCCCTACGGGTGTTTAGCTCAGTTGGTTTAGAGCGCTACCTTGACAGGGTAGAGGTCATGGGTTCGAATCCCTTAACACCCACTTCATAGTGTCCCAAAAAATAGGCTTAGACGAGGGTTGTCAGGTTTTATGGATAAGACGATCAATAGTCTTGAAATGAACTTCAAATTTGACTCGAATCCCGGGGAATAGAAGAGTCAACTGTTTTGTTGTAGCGTATTAAAATCATTCAAATTAATTTTCAACGATGCTAAATATTTTTTTAATTTTAAGGAATATTAAAAAACAAACCATGAACCAATCCAGATTATTTGTTATATCCACGTTTTTGTTATTTTCAAGTTTTTCTTTTTCTCAACAAAACGTAATGAATTATCCCACTGAATTACCGTTTCAGACAGAAAATGATTCTCAATATTATCATTTGGAGTCTAGTTTACTTATTAGAACAATCGTTAACGATATTCTTGTAGTAGTTGAAAAAGCTAAAGGTCAATCTCAAAATTTTAGTATCCTTTTAAAAAGCTCAAAAGGAGGTCAGTTGCCCATTGAGTATTCAGTTGATGCTCAAAAGATAAATTCGGTCATGGCGTCACTTGCTAAAAAAAATGATTTCATGAAAGAAACATATGATTGGATCAATAGAAGTTTTCGGTCGAATATTCCCTATCGTGACTGAGGATCTAACGCTTATTAAGAAATTTCTATTGGTATTAAGCGAATCAAGTTTTTTGTCGTGATTTTTTTAAGTTATTAAGGTATTCGCACTCAACAACAGTCCAATTCTTTCCAGCACAGTTCAGTATCGGGATGATTTTAAAACAGTAATTCTGAAAAGTTAACTTTTAGAAAACAATGCAACAGTTTCTGGAGGTAACTTGATTTAATGTTTGATGGATGGTTATTTTGGGCGCAGGCTTGGACGATGTCTATTTTACGGACTACATAGTTTAGAATTTTGTTTTATATTTATGAGATCTATGAATAAAAATAAAAACACCTATTGGAAAACCAATTTGAAATATTTAGCTATTCTTCTAGTTATTTGGTTTACCGTTTCTTTTCTTTTTGGAATTGTTTTTGCTGAATATTTAAACCAATTTATGTTGGGAGGTTTTCCATTGGGATTTTGGTTTGCACATCAAGGATCGATTTATGCATTTGTCATTTTGATTTTCGTTTATGTTTATTTGATGAACAAATTAGACAAGAAATATGACGTTGATGAAATTTAAAGTTTAATATCTTATGAGTGCACAAACATGGACTTACCTCTTAGTAGGTCTAACTTTTTTAGTATATATAATTATAGCAATAGTTGCCCGAGCGGGCTCAACAAAGGAGTTTTATGTTGCAGGTGGAGGTGTGAATCCCATTGCAAATGGAATGGCGACTGCTGCCGATTGGATGTCAGCAGCTTCTTTTTTGTCTATGGCAGGATTGATCGCTTTTATGGGATTTTCTGGAGGCCAATATCTTATGGGGTGGACAGGTGGCTATGTACTTTTGGCTCTTCTTTTGGCTCCTTACCTTCGAAAATTTGGAAAATTCACTGTTCCTGATTTTATAGGAGAGCGTTATTATTCTAAGAATGCCCGTTTGGTGGCATTGATATGTGCTCTTTTTGTTTCTTTCACCTATGTAGTTGGACAAATGAAAGGCGTTGGAGTTGCTTTTGCACGATTTTTAAACGTTCCATTTGACACTGGAGTTTTAATCGGAATTGGAATTGTGTTTTTTTATGCAGTTTTGGGAGGGATGAAAGGAATCACCTATACCCAAGTTGCTCAGTTTTGTGTCTTGATTTTTGCATTTACAGTCCCCGCAATTTTCATTTCCTTGCAAATGACCGGAAATCCAATACCACAAATAGGATTTGGTTCTAAAGGAACAGATGGAGTCTATCTTTTAGAAAAATTAAATTTACTTTCAAGAGACTTAGGTTTTGATTCCTATACCAATATCGATAGAGGGAATCTAGTCAATATGTTTTTTATAACGGGAGCGCTCATGTTTGGAACGGCGGGATTACCGCATGTAATTGTTCGCTTTTTTACCGTTCCAAGAGTTAAAGATGCTCGTGTTTCAGCAGGATGGGCATTACTTTTTATTGCAATTTTATATACAACAGCACCCGCTGTTGCCGTTTTTGCTCGAACTAATATTATTAATACCCTTTCAAATCAAGAATATGACGAGGTTCCTGTATGGTTTACGAATTGGGAAAATACAGGCTTGCTCACATTTGAAGACAAAAATAACGATGGTACGATTCAATATTTAGCTGATCCACAATTGAATGAATTAACGGTAGATCGAGATATCATCGTATTAGCTAATCCCGAAATTGCTGATCTTCCCCCTTGGGTCATTGGCTTGGTTGTTGCAGGTGGATTGGCCGCTGCACTTTCTACAGCTGCTGGATTATTACTGGTTATCTCAACCTCTATTTCTCATGATTTATTGAAGAATTACCTCCGACCCGATATTAGTGAAAAAGGAGAACTTTATGCTGCCCGAATCGCCATTGCAGTGGCAGTGGTCGCTGCAGGTCTAGCAGGACTTAATCCACCAGGATTTGTTGCACAAGTTGTCGCGCTTGCTTTTGGTCTCGCAGCATCTTCCTTCTTTCCAGCTATAATTTTGGGTATTTTTGATAAGCGAATGAATCAACAAGGTGCCATGTCTGGGATGATCATTGGAATCTTATTTACAGCCTCGTACATTATTTATTTTAAACCCCAACTGGGTGGACCCGGGCTTCCAGAAAACTTTTGGTGGGGAATCTCACCCGAGGGAATTGGTACATTAGGAATGATTTTAAATTTTGTAATTGCACTTGTAGTATCTCGTTTAACCCCTTCACCCCCCAAAGAAGTTGTTGCGTTAACTGAACGTATTAGAACTCCAAGAGGGGCAGAAAATCCAACAAGCCCTGCGCATTAAAAAAATAAATCTTAATTATGAGTAATAAAATTCAATCTTTATCTGGGTACATTCATGAATACCAAAAGAGCGTAAATCAGCCCGAAAAGTTTTGGGCAAGAATTGCAGAATCTTTTCATTGGCACAAGTCATGGGATAGCGTTCTTAAATGGGAGCCTCAGGGGCCTCATGTCAAATGGTTTGAAAATGCAAAACTCAATATTACAGAAAATATCTTTGAAAGACATTTGTTTACCCATGGAGACAAGGCAGCAATTATTTGGGAGCCGAATGATCCAAACGAAGCAAATAAAATAATCAGTTACCGAGAATTATTTGAGCTGACTTGCCAGTTTTCAAATGCAATGAAAGCACAAGGAATTGAAAAAGGGGATCGTGTTATTATTTACATGCCTATGATTCCTGAAGCTGCTATTGCTATGTTAGCATGTGCTAGAATCGGAGCTGTTCACTCGGTTGTGTTTGCGGGATTTTCATCTTCCGCCTTGGCTGATCGAATTATTGATTGTGAAGCAAAGATGGTTTTGACCTCAGATGGTAATTTTAGAGGAGCTAAAAATATTCCTGTAAAAGCCGTAGTAGACGAGGCCCTAGAAAAAACGACTACAGTTGAAACAGTAATTGTTTGTAAAAGAACAAATGCAGACGTACAGATGGTTTCAGGGCGCGATATTTGGTGGCATGATGCGATCAAAGAAGAGTCAATAGAACATGCTGCTGAAAGTCTTGATGCAGAGGATTTACTCTTTATTTTATATACCTCTGGATCAACAGGAAAGCCCAAGGGGGTAGTTCATACCACAGGGGGATATATGGTATATACTCAATATTCCTTTGAAAATGTTTTTCAATATGCACAAAACGATGTTTATTGGTGTACAGCTGATATCGGTTGGATCACAGGACATTCCTACATTATATACGGACCCTTATTGTCGGGTGCAACTACACTTATGTTTGAGGGAGTCCCTACCTATCCTCACCCAGGAAGATTTTGGGAAATTGTAGATAAATATCAAGTCAATCAGTTTTATACAGCACCAACAGCGATACGTGCTCTACAGGCAGAAGGTTTAGAGCCTCTAGCACCGTATAAATTAGATTCTTTAAAAGTAATTGGTTCCGTTGGTGAGCCCATAAACGAAGAAGCATGGCATTGGTATCACGACCATATTGGGAAAGGAAATTGTCCTTTGGTTGATACCTGGTGGCAAACAGAAACAGGAGGAATTATGATTTCCGCATTAGCAGGGATTACCCCCAACAAACCTGCCCATGCTTCCTTGCCTTTACCTGGTATTCAGCCGATTATTGTTGATGCAGAAGGAAATGAGTTGAAGGGAAATAATGTGGAGGGAAATCTATGTGTAAAATTCCCATGGCCTTCGATGTTAAGAACCACCTATGGTGACCACAAGCGTTTTAAGGAAACCTATTTTTCCGCTTATCCTGGAATGTATTTTACAGGAGATGGAGCCAAGCGAGACCATGATGGATATATTAGAATATTGGGACGTGTGGATGATGTTATTAATGTATCAGGACATCGGATGGGTACTGCTGAGGTAGAAAATGCAATTAATGAGCATCCTAGAGTAATAGAGTCTGCGGTGGTTGGTTTTCCTCATGATATAAAGGGACAAGGAATTTACGCCTATGTGATTTGTGATGCGGAAGGAGTTACAAATGAAACTTTAATTAATGAAATTAAAAATACCGTTCGTAAAATTATTGGCCCTATTGCCAAACCCGATGCAATTCAGATTGTTCCGGGTCTACCCAAAACACGCTCAGGTAAGATAATGCGACGAATTTTAAGGAAAGTTGCAAGTAAAGATATTTCCAATTTGGGGGATACTTCTACCTTGTTAAACCCAGAAATCGTTGAACAAATAATTATAGGGTCTCAGATAAAATAAAATCTAATTTTCTGAACAATATTCATCTCCAATTTCAAAGGAATCATATACTTCTTTCGAAACTTTTCCTTGGCGAACTCCGTTGTCTGGAAGCGTCGGGTCTTGTGGTGTATTGTAATAATTGATATACTCATCTGTTTGAAGCACAAAGTAGTAATTTGATTCAATGATTTCTTTTTTAATGATTTGCCCACATTTTTCGTCTGATTTTTGACAATTTATAAAGCAAAAACAAACCAATAATAAAAGTAGCTTTCTCATTTTTAAAATTTAGACTCAAAAAAGGGAAGTAAAGTTTCCAATTTCATTGCGCGTGACCCTTTAATTAATATTTCATCAAATTCTAGTTGCAATTGGGAGTCAATGTAGTTTTTAAAGGCATCGAGGTCTTGGTGTTTATGAACGTGTACATCCTGGGTTTTAACTTTTGAAAATTGGGAGCCAATAAGATGAATTTGTGTAAGTTTAGTTTTCAAACAATAATCTAAAATATATTGATGTTCTTTTTCAGTCTCTGATCCCAATTCCATCATATCCCCCAAGATAACAGTGCTTTTTGATGAAGCGATCTTATCAAAAGCTCGAATTGCAAATTCCATACTGGTAGGATTAGCATTATAAGCATCCATCACAATAGAGGTGTTTTTTATCTTGATGATCTGTGACCTATTGTTTGTTGCTTGGTAGGATTGAATTGCAGTTTGTATTGACTCGACTTTCAGATTGTATAAGCACCCAAAAGTCACTGCAGCAGCGATATTATTAAGATTGTATGCCCCATGTAAAGCACTCGTGTAGATTTGATTATTACAATTTATTTGGAGACCACTGCTTGTTTCTTCCATCGAGTGGATTTGAAAGGTGCTTTCTTTACCCTGTCCAAAACTGCTGACGGAGTAATTATTTGTTTTTTTTCTTTGTATGGGGTCATCGCCGTTGATTAGAATTTTCTGATGTCGTTGCATCAAGTGCTGGTAGAGCTCAGATTTTCCCTCAATAACTCCCTCAAAACCTCCGAAACCTTCTAAATGTGCTTTTCCAAAATTGGTGATATAACCCCAATTTGGTAATACAATTTCACAAAGCATTTTAATTTCTCCAATATGATTTGCCCCCATTTCAATTACGGCAATTTCATGTTCCTTTTTTAATTCTAAAAGCGTTAATGGAACTCCAATGTGATTATTGAGATTTCCTTTTGTTGCCAAAACCGTGTACTTTTTGGCGAGTACTGCTCGTATAAGTTCTTTGGTTGTTGTTTTTCCGTTGCTACCCGTTAGCCCAATAATTGGAGTATTTAATTGTATTCTATGGTGAGCAGCTAATTTTTGTAACGTGATTAATGTATCCTCAACAACCACTACATTGGAGCCTAATTTTTTTAGTTTGGCATCGTCTACGACAATTGCAATTGCACCTTGATCCAATGCCTTTTCAGCAAATAAATTCCCATCAAAATTTTCACCCTTTAGCGCAAAAAAGAGAGCTTTCTTTTTTAAAGTTCTTGTGTCTGTTGAAATCCCTGCAGACCCTAAGAAAAGCGAATATAATTTTTGTATTTGCATAGAACAAAAAAGCATCTTAAATAATAAGATGCTTGATGATGATTTTTGTTATCCTTGTCTTTTGTGCCGTGCACTTTTCTTGACACGGCTTTTAGATCCTACTCTAGACATTGCACATCTAAATCCAATACTTTCTGTTGCAATGTATTGCGGTAGATAACGCCTTTGTGCGGGATCTAACCAATAAGCTCTGTCTTTCCATGAGCCTCCTTTGTAAACCCTCACCTCATCTGTGATAAGTGTTGTTCTTTTATCAGATTTATCAATTGATCTAACGGCATTTCCTTCTTCATCTAATGTGACTTTAGCATTTACGGGTGCGTCATACATTAGCTTAGTTTCTAATTTTGAATCACTTCCGTCCTCAGGTCTTCCATTTGAATAGTTTCTAGAAGATTCAACATCACCATCTCTATAATTTCTATTATCACTTTCAGAGAAATTTTGACGCAAGAAGGTTTCTTCTTCATCTATCGCTACTTGATCTAAATCACCAGGCAGTCTTTTTAAAAGTACTTTTCCATTGGGTAAGGTATCAAAGACAAGTTGATCTGGAGATATTATTTGTGCTTTGCCATCTTCTCCAATAACATTTTTTAAATATACATTCCCACGATAATAATTGAAATCATTTGCTTCATCATCAACAATCGGTCGGTAAACGTCGGCTACCCATTCGGAAACGTTTCCTGCCATATCGTAGATTCCAAAATCATTTGGAGGGTATTGTTTCACTTGGATGGTAATATCTGCACCATCGTCTGACCAGCCAGCAATTCCACCGTAATCTCCTTTACCGAGTTTAAAATTCGCTAATTGATCACCTTCTGTTCTTCGATCACTGGAACGTGTGTATTCCCCTGACCACGGATATTTCTTTTTTCCTCTGTAGGTGTTATATTCCCGATCACCTACTAAGGCTAAAGCTGCATATTCCCATTCGGTTTCGGTGGGAAGTCGATAAGAAGGCAATAATAATCCTTTTTCAACCCCAGCATAAACATTTACGGTAGCTGTATCTCTTTTGACGGTTCCATTCTTACCGGCCAAACTATCAATTTTACCACCATAGACCGTTTCAGGACGCTTCAAGTAAGCGGCTGTATTGAATGTACTATTTGCATCAATCTCATTGTAACGAACATCCTTTTGTACATAGGATTCGCGTTCTAAAATGTATTCATTTACACGGTCTGTTCTCCATTCCGCATATTGCACTGCTTGAAGCCAGTTGACACCCACTACAGGATACTCCGCATAGGCGGGATGGCGCAAGTAATTTGTGGTTAATTCTTCAACATAGCCTAGTTGATTTCTCCAAACCAGTGTGTCAGGAAGAGCACCTTCATAAATTTGACGGTATCGGGTTTCGTTTGTTGGAAAAACGATTTCTAACCAATTCAAGTATTCCATATACATTAAATTGGTCACCTCAGTTTGGTCAATGTAAAAGGACATCACATGCTGTTTGTTTGGTGTATTGTTCCAATCATGCATAACATCATCTTGCACTTGTCCTTTTGTAAAAGTTCCTCCTTCAACAAAAACTAAACCGGGACCCGTTTCTTGTTCATCAAAGTCTATGTTGTATTGAAAACCTCCTTTTTTGGAATTAATTTCCCAGCCTGTACCACGAGAAGTGTTATTTCCTCCACAACTTACGAGTAATAGGGTAAGAGCAACTGTGGATAATAAATGTTTTAAATGACTCACTTTCATATAGTTCGTTAATGTTTCTAAAACGTATTGCAATATACAAATAATCAATGTTTGAGTTTAAAGATGTTTGAAAAATTTTTAACAACCTGAAACTAAACATTAAACGCATTAAACTTCAAAATATTGTATAGAAATGAATGAGTTTATTTTTTTAATAAATCGGCATAACATTTCAATGGAATTAGCGTTATAATTAGTGCAATGAACTTAAAAAAAGTAATTCGTTTAACAGGAGTTGTTTTTCTGCTTGGAGCCTTTTTCTCTTCGGGACAGAACTCCAATCGAGTCATAACTACTGGTGTCCCTTTTTTAATGATCACTCCTGATGCGCGTGCTGCGGGAATGGGAGATTTAGGAGTGGCAACACCGGCAGATGCATATTCACAACAATGGAACCCGGCAAAGTATGCTTTTATATCCTCAGAAAAAGCATTGGGATTTAGTTACACTCCCTATCTCAGTAAGCTGGTCGATGATATTTTTTTAGGAAGTATAACCTACTATAATCGCGTAAATGAAAGAAGTTCTTGGGCTACTAGCTTAAAATATTTTAGCCTTGGAGACATCCAATTTAACGAATTTATAGGAGGCTCTATTGTGGACCAAGGTTTAGAAAGACCCTCAGAGCTCACTCTGGATGTTTCTTATGCGTTGAAACTTAGTGAAACTTTTTCAATGGCTGTGGCTGGACGTTATATCCGATCGGATTTAAAAATTGCAACCGATGCCGATACTTCTTCAGCGAATTCGGTAGGTGTTGATGTTGCTGGATTTTTTGAAAGTGAAGTTTTTGACTTGGGTGCAAATGATGCTGTTTTTAGAGGAGGGATTAATGTTTCAAATATTGGACCTCGTTTAGTTTATGATATCGGAGGACAAAAAAGCTTCATTCCAACTAATCTTAAAATAGGTTTCGGTTTGGACCTTCTTTTTGATGCAAGTAATGTCTTAGGGATTTACACCGAATTCAACAAGTTATTGGTTCCTACTCCAGCAGCAGTATATGACGACGATTTCGTTTTAACAGGATATAATCAACCGGATATAGATTTTTTAAAAGGAATTTTCACCTCCTTTAGCGACGCTCCAGGAGGAACCTCAGAGGAACTAAAAGAAATTACAGCCGCAATCGGTTTGGAATATCGTTTTGAAGATTCATTTTCTATAAGAACGGGTTATTTTAATGAAAGTAAAGATAAAGGAGCGCGTCGTTATCTAACGATGGGTGCTGGTTTTGATATTAAAAACTTGGATATAGATATTTCGTATTTATTTTCAACCTCTAATGTTCGAAATCCTTTAGAAAATACCATACGTTTTTCTCTGACCTTAGATATTGGAAGTTATCCTGTTACTGCTCAGGAGGAAGTGCAGGACTAGTATTCTGAATATTTGAAAGAATAATTAATGAGGATTATTTTACTCATAGAACATAATTGAGTAATTTTGGCATTCGATATTAGAAATATTTAGTAGGTTTTTATGAAGAAAATAACAAAACAAACGTATTTGGATTGGTATGAAAATATGCTTTTCTGGAGAAAGTTTGAAGATAAATTAGCCGCGGTTTACATTCAACAAAAAGTCAGAGGATTTTTACATTTATATAATGGTCAGGAAGCCGTTTTGGCAGGTTCTCTCCATGCAATGGAGATTGGAAAAGACCGTATGATTACAGCTTATAGAAATCACGTACAGCCCATAGGAATGGGAGTAGATCCCAAGCGTGTCATGGCTGAACTTTATGGAAAGGCTACAGGTACTTCTCAAGGTTTGGGAGGATCGATGCATATTTTTTCTAAAGAATTTAAATTTCATGGAGGTCATGGAATCGTAGGGGGACAAATTCCCCTAGGTGCTGGAATGGCCTTTGGAGATAAATATTTCGAACGCGACAATGTAACTCTTTGTTTTTTAGGAGACGGAGCTGCCCGTCAAGGGTCACTCCATGAAACCCTAAATTTGGCAATGTTATGGGAATTACCCGTTGTCTTTGTCGTTGAAAATAATGGTTATGCGATGGGAACTTCGGTTGCAAGAACGGCAAATCACGAAGAAATTTGGAAATTAGGATTAGGGTACAATATGCCCTGTGAGCCTTGTGACGGAATGGACCCTGTAGCAGTAGCCAAAGTAATGGACAAGGCCATAAGTTTGGCAAGATCAGGGGGAGGCCCTTCATTTATCGAAATGAAAACCTACCGTTACAGAGGGCATTCGATGTCTGATGCTCAACATTACAGAACAAAAGACGAAGTTGAGGAGTATCGTAAAATTGATCCGATATCCCAAGTGAAAGAGATTATTTTGTCAAAAAAATATGCAACTCAAAGCGAATTAGATCAAGTGGATAAGTCGATCAAAGAACGCGTTTTGGAATGTGAAAAATTTGCAGAATCTTCACCCTATCCAGATTTAAGTTTAATGTACGATGCGGTTTACGAACAAGAAGATTATCCTTTTATAAAACACAAATTATAGAGTATGGCGGAAATAATTAATATGCCAAGGTTGAGCGATACCATGGAAGAAGGGACTGTTGCTAAATGGTTCAAAAAAGTGGGTGATAAGATTAATGAAGGGGATATTCTTGCAGAAATTGAAACTGACAAAGCCACAATGGAATTTGAATCTTTCAATGAAGGGGAGTTGCTTCATATTGGAATTCAAGAAGGAGGAACTGCACCTGTAGATACGCTACTTGCTATCATTGGTGAAAAAGGAGAGGACATCTCATCTTTACTCCATGGCTATGCTGATGCATCAGCTTCTGAGCAAAGTGTTTCAGAAACCGTAAATTCCAGTGAAGAAACTACTCCAACTGAAAATATAGCAATGCCTGAAGGGGCAGAACTCATTACCATGCCTCGATTGAGTGATACCATGGAAGAGGGAACAGTTGCAACTTGGAATAAAAAAGTAGGAGATACCGTCAATGAAGGAGATATTTTAGCTGAAATCGAAACAGACAAAGCTACAATGGAATTTGAATCCTTTTATCAAGGGACCTTGTTGTATATAGGATTACAAGAAGGTGAATCTGCTCCAGTAGACAGTGTCTTAGCGATCATTGGTGAAAAAGGAACTGATGTTGAGACCGTTTTGGCAGCTCACGGGAATCAAGCTGAACCTGCACCCAAAGTCGCAGAAGCTGTGGTTGAAAAAGTTGAAGCTCCTAAAGCTGAAGTTAAGCCAACACCTATTGCAGCCCCCTCCGTTATTTCTTCTGGATCTGGAAGAGTCATTGCTTCTCCGTTAGCAAAGAAACTAGCGGCTGAAAAAGGAGTGAACCTAAATCAGGTTAAGGGCTCAGGGGACCATGGTAGAATTATTAAAAGAGATATAGATAATTTTCAGCCTCAGCAAGGAGGTGCTGCACAAGCTTTTGTTCGAAGTGGAACAGAGTCTGTTACGGTAATCGCTAATTCTCAAATGCGAAAAACAATCGCAAAAAGATTATCTGCTTCCAAGTTTTCAGCGCCACATTATTACTTAGGAGTTGAGTTTGATATGGATAATGCGATTTCGTTTAGAGAACAATATAATGGATTGCCTGATACCAAAATTTCATTTAATGATATTGTAGTAAAAGCTTCTGCACACGCATTGATCCAACATCCACAAGTAAATGGGAAGTGGGAAGAAAATCAGATTACTCAGCACCACCACGTACATGTTGGGGTGGCTGTAGCGGTCGAGGATGGTTTGGTAGTTCCTGTTGTTAAATTTACAAATGAACTCACTCTTCCTCAAATCGGTGCTACGGTGAAAGATTATGCGATACGTGCTCGTGATAAAAAATTAACCCCTGCTGAAATGGATGGGAGTACATTCACAATTTCTAACCTTGGAATGTTTGGTATTCAAGAGTTTACCTCTATCATCAATCAACCCAATGGAGCTATTTTGTCTGTAGGTGCGATCGTTCAGAAACCAGTTGTCAAGAATGGAAATATTGTTGTTGGAAATACAATGAAGTTAACCTTAGCTTGCGATCATCGTGTGGTAGATGGAGCTACTGGCGCACAATTTTTACAAACATTAAGAGGATTTGTGGAGAATCCAATCACGATGCTTCTCTAAGTACGTTTTTATCTAGGGGAATTTTTCAATACCTTATAATTTATGAAAAAGACTTTTGTTGTCACTGGGGCCAGTAGAGGAATAGGCTTTGATTTAGTAAAGCATATCGCAGCAAAGGGGCACACAGTCTTTGCACTTTCACGTAACCTTAAAAGCTTGCAGACGGAAGAAATGATTCATCCGGTTAGTCTTGATATCACGGATGAAAAGGCACTAGAGAATTTTGCAAAAAAACTGAGGGCAGACAATATTGTGATTGATGCATTGATCAATAATGCAGGAGCACTTTTGAATAAGCCTTTTAGTGAAACATCAAAAGAGGATTTCGAAACTATTTATGGAGTAAATGTGTTTGGGCTTGCCTCTCTTACTCGATTGTTATTACCTTTAATAGCTTTAGACGGGCATGTGGTAAACATTAGCAGTATGGGAGGAATTGGAGGAAGTTCGAAATTTCCAGGTTTGGCTGCCTATAGCAGCAGTAAGGGTGCGGTCAATATCCTTACCGAATTGTTGGCAGAGGAATACAAAGAAACGGGTCCCGCATTTAATACCCTAGCTCTGGGCGCTGTACAAACCGAGATGTTAGCACAGGCTTTTCCTGGGGTTATGGCTCCGCTTAGTGCAATGGAAATGGCTGAATATATCTTTAAGTTTTCTTTGGAAGGACAGCAGTTTTTTAACGGTAAAGTACTCCCTGTATCTTCCTCAACCCCCTAAATTAAAAGGGAATGGACACACTTCTGACCTATGTTCCTAAAGCTGCGCAGGCTCAAATTAAATTGTTGCTTGAAGAGTCACAGATAGAAGTCCTGGTTACCAAACAAAGGTTAAGTAAACACGGTGATTTTAGATTTTATCCGAATAAAAACCCGATTATAACGGTAAACAATTCACTGAACCCTTTTCGTTTTTTAATTACACTTCTTCATGAGCTAGCTCATTTTAGAGTCTCAAAACAATATGGAAATAAAGTCAAGCCCCATGGACCAGAATGGAAACAAGCATATCGAGAAACTTTATTACCCTTTTTAAATCCTTCGGTTTTTCCAGATCCAATTTGTTCCATTTTGGCAAAACATATGAAGAACCCTAAGGCTAGCACAGATAGAGATTTTGATTTAGTGATGGCACTAAAGGGGTATGATGAGAATTGCGAAAGGACTTATATTTTTGAAATTGAAGACGGATTAATATTTTCAATCTCAAATGGTCGGCGTTTTGAAAAAATCAAAAAGAGAAGAAAACGAATTGAATGTAGGGAAATTGAAACGGGTAAAATTTACCTTTTCAGTCCTCATGCTGAGGTGATTCTTGAGTAGTTTCTTCTTTTAAATAAACTTCGCGTACTTTTTTGAATAAATCAGAAGAATAAACAAAATCGGAAACGGCTTTGTTTTCCGTATGGAATATATCTTTATTTGAACCTTCCCACGCTTTTTTACCTTGCTTCAAAAAGATGATTTTCTCACCAATTTCCATTACTGAATTCATGTCATGGGTATTAATGACTGTCGTAATCTGATATTCGTCGGTAATTTCTTGAATTAAATTATCTATTAGTATGGCTGTTTTAGGGTCAAGACCTGAATTAGGTTCGTCACAAAATAAATATTTGGGATTCATAATGATGGCTCGAGCAATGGCTACCCTCTTTTTCATTCCTCCTGAAATTTCATCAGGAAACTTAGTATTGGCGTCAATCAAATTCACTCTTTTGATCGCAATATTCGCTCTGTCTCTTATCTCACTGTTCACTTTTTTGGTAAACATTTGCATAGGAAACATAATATTTTCTTCAACGGTCATCGAGTCAAACAATGCGCTCCCTTGGAAAACCATTCCTATTTCTTGTCGAAGAACACTTCGTTCTATAATTGACATTTCTTTAAGCATTTTATCTTCAAAATGAATACTTCCGGAATCAATTTTAAAAAGACCTAGCAGGCATTTAAGGAATACGGTTTTTCCCGATCCACTTTGACCAATAATTAAATTTGTCTTTCCTTTTTTAAACTGAGTAGAGATGCCTTTTAAAATCTCAATATCATCAAATGATTTTCTTAAATTTTCTACACGAATCATCTAGGTAAGTAATAATTGAGTTATAAGATAGTTTAAAAGAATAATAACCACACTGGTCCAAACAAATGAAACCGTACTTGCTTTTCCTACCTCTAGCGCTCCTCCAGTCATGTAATACCCATGGTATGCGGGTATGGTCGCTAAAATAAATGAAAAAAATAAAGTTTTTATAAAAGCATAGGTGATGTGAAAGGGAATGAAATCCATTTGAATTCCTTCAATATAATCGGCACTTGTAGCAAAACCACCATATACTGCAGCCATAAAGCCCCCAAAAATTCCCAAAAACATCGATATACAAATAACCAAGGGAAAAAGGGATAAGGAAACTATTTTTGGAAAGATTAAATAGTTGTGGGTATTGATTCCCATGACTTCTAATGCATCAATTTGTTCGGTAACACGCATTGTTCCAATACTTGATGTGATGTATGAGCCTACTTTACCTGCCATAATGATGGAAATAAAAGTAGGAGCAAATTCCAGAATAATGGATTGTCGTGCAGCAAAACCAATGAGGTTTTTAGGTAATAAAGGATTCTCTAGATTTAAAGCGGTTTGAATGGCAACAACCCCACCAACAAAAAAAGAAATAAAAGACACAATTCCTAAAGAACCAATGATTAGGGTATCTATATCTTTTAAAATCAGCTGCTTAAGGATCTTCCATTTGGTAAATTTACCAAAGGTCAGCTTAAGCATTATAAAGTAACTTCCAATGTGTGTAAGGATTTTCATACCCTTTCAAAGGTAAGGATTTAAAGTTTATTGAGTCCTTTGGAACGATGAATTTAGTCTCTATTGTGGATCTTAAATCCGATAGGTTATGGCATTAATATTCATTCCTGCACCTACAGAAGCAAAAATTACAAGATCTCCTTTGTTAACTTCGTGACCTTGATATTTTTCCTTGCGGATCAGATCAAAGAGCGTTGGGATTGTAGCTACTGAACTGTTGCCGTATTCTTGGATATTCATGGGGAGAACATCTTTGGGAATCGGTTTTTTATACAATCTATAAAATCGTTTCACGATGGCATCGTCCATTTTAAGGTTTGCTTGATGAATGAATATTTTCTTTACATCATCAATAGATTCACCTGAGGCCTCAAGACAAGCTTGAATGGCTAAAGGAACTTTACTAAGGGCAAATTCATAAACCCTTCGACCAAACATTTTGATGTATTTTGTTCCTTCACCTTTATCATTTGCAGGTCCGTAGAAGATAAACTCGGCTTCTCCGTCAGAAGTATAGGTGACCGTTTTATGAGAGAGAATTCCACCTACGTCCTCTGTTTCTTCAATGATGGTTGCACCGGCTCCATCAGCGTATATCATGGAGTCACGATCACTCTGGTCTAAAACACGTGAAAGGGTGTCAGCCCCAATAACCAAACATTTTTGAGCCATTCCGGCTTTGATAAATGCCTTGGCTTGGATGATCCCTTCTACCCAACCTGGGCAACCAAATAAAAGATCATAAGCTACACACTCTGGATTTGTAATTTTAAGCCCTGCTTTTAATTTCGAGGCTAAACTCGGAAGGGTATTTACTTGATTTGAGTTTAATGCAATATCTCCAACATTGTGCGCAAAAATGATATAGTCTAATGTTTCCGGATCAATTGAAGCATTGTCAATAGCTTTGAGAGCCGCTTCAAGTGCAATATCAGAAACGGTTTGATCGTCTTTAATATATCTTCTTTGTTCAATACCTGTAATGGCTTGAAATTTTTCAATTATTTCTTCATTGGGATTTTCGATTTTTGTGCCAGTGGCATCAAAAAAGGAATTGGAAGAAAACTGTTCGTTTGGTTTAGTCCTTTCGGGAATGCTACTTCCAGTACCTGTGATTTTTATATTCATAATACAAAAACAAAGGTATTATTTTGAATAGCTAGACTCTTTGTTTTCACAAAAACGCTACGATGCCTAAGATGTATTTTAGATAAAAAAATTTATTATTATTATTTTTCAATAAATTATAAATCAGTTATTTGAATAGGATTCTATAGGAATACAACTACATACTAAATTACGATCTCCATAGGCTTCATCCACTCTTCTGACAGTTGGCCAAAATTTATTTTCATGAACAAAATCTAGAGGGAATGCTGCTTTTTGTCTGCTGTAAGGCAGGTTCCATTCGTCAGCAGTAATCATTGCCAAGGTATGGGGTGCATTTTTTAGTAAGAGGTGTTCTTTTTCTCCCCCTGCAATTTCCATCCTGATAGAAATCATTGCTTCGCAAAAGCGATCCATTTCGTGAATATTTTCACTTTCTGTAGGTTCAATCATCATGGTTCCTGGCACGGGAAAGGAAACCGTTGGAGCATGAAATCCATAGTCCATCAATCGTTTTGCAATATCGACAACTTCAATGCCTACTTCTTTAAAGGACCTACAGTCAATAATGAGCTCATGAGCTGCTCTACCTTTAATACCTGTATATAAAATTTCGTAGGCTCCCTCAAGACGCTTTTGAATATAATTGGCGTTTAAAATAGCTATTTCTGTAGCTTTTTGTAATCCAGATCCACCCAACATTTTGATATAACCATAGGAAATAAGGCAGGCTAAAGCCGAACCAAACGGGGCGCCCGAGATAGCAGTGATGGCTTGATCTCCTCCCGTTTGAATGACAGGGTTTCCCGGTAAAAAAGGGGCTAAATGTTTTGCAACACAAATGGGTCCCACACCTGGGCCGCCCCCTCCGTGAGGAATCGCAAATGTTTTATGTAAATTTAAATGACAAACATCAGCACCAATTGCTGCTGGACTGGTTAAGCCTACTTGTGCATTCATATTTGCACCGTCCATATAGACTTGACCCCCGCAATCATGTATGAGTTGGGTGATGTCCTTTATCTTTGTTTCAAAGACTCCGTGTGTACTGGGATAGGTGATCATTAAAGCAGAGAGATTTTCTTTGTGCAAGAGTGCTTTTTCTTGTAAATCGCTCCAATCTATATTTCCTTTTTCATCGGTTGCCGTAACAACTACTGTCATTCCCGCCATTACTGCCGACGCCGGATTTGTACCGTGTGCAGATGCAGGAATGAGACAGATATTCCTATGGAAATCTTTTTTTGCCTCGTGATAGGCACGTATCACCATTAAGCCAGAATATTCGCCTTGTGCTCCCGAGTTGGGTTGAAGCGAAGTTGCGTCAAAGCCCGTAACTATATTGAGTTGTTCGGTGAGGTGTGAAAGCATTTTTTGATAGCCTGTCGCTTGATTGATCGGAACAAAAGGATGAATTCCCCCCCAATTAGGATCACTCAAAGGAAGCATTTCTGAGGCTGCATTGAGTTTCATGGTACAGGATCCCAGTGAAATCATGGAATGGTTTAATGCCAAATCTTTTCTCTCTAGTGACTTGATGTATCGCATTAAAGCTGTTTCAGAGTGATATGAATTGAAAACAGCATGTGTTAAAAAAGAACTCTTTCTAATGTCCTCTTTTGGTAAATTAATTGAAGTTGTCTCCTTTGAACTTGAAACAGATTCTTTTTCAAGATAAGCACAAAAGACGCTTACAATTTGATTTACATCTTGAATAGAAGTAGTCTCATTGAGGGAAATACAAACGGTATTTTGATCAGGGTAATAAAAGTTAATTTCTTTTTGCTCGGCTATATTTTTTATTGCTTCTGCCTCAGTCTCAACGGATAGGGTATCAAAAAAGAATTCATTTTTTTGATTTAAACCTAAGGCTTCTAATTTTTGATTCAGTAGTGAAGCTTTTTGATGGATTCCATTAGCAATGTATTGAAGTCCTTTAGGTCCATGATACACGGCATACATTCCAGCCATGACTGCCAAAAGTACTTGAGCAGTACAAATATTGGATGTAGCACGATCGCGTTTAATGTGTTGCTCTCTGGTTTGCAATGCCATACGGAGTGCAGGATGTTCATCTAAATCACGTGTTTGACCAATGATCCGACCTGGAATATTTCTTTTGTAATGCTCTTTGGTTGCGAAATACGCGGCATGTGGCCCTCCATATCCAAGCGGAATTCCAAAGCGCTGTGTGGTTCCAACAACAACATCTGCTCCTTGATTTCCGGGTGCTTCGAGGAGAACTAAGCTCATGATGTCAGCAGCAACCACAGTGCAGATGTTGTACTTTTTAACATCTTGAATCCACTTCTTTAAATTTGGAATTGCACCTTGTTTGCCTGGATACTGGAAAATAGCACCAAAAAAATGTTCTCCAAAGATTTGATTTTCTGGATCTCCTATGATTAATTCAATTCCTAGAGGAGTTGCCCGTGTTTTTAATAGGGAGAGTGTTTGGGGTAAAACATTTTCATCCACAAAAAAATGAGAGGCTTTATTTTTTTTCTGTTCCCGTGAACGCGCTCCAAAGAGCATCGTCATTGCTTCAGAGGCTGCTGTACTTTCATCAAGTAGCGAAGCATTGGCCAGCTCCATTCCCGTTAGATCACAAATCAGGGTTTGAAAATTAAATAAAGCTTCTAATCTGCCTTGAGCGATCTCTGCTTGATAAGGCGTATATGCTGTATACCACCCGGGATTTTCCAATATATTGCGTTGAATAACAGCAGGGATGATGGCTGCATGATACCCCAGACCAATGTAGGTGTCATAGATCCTGTTTTCACGACCTAGCTTTTGAATTATTTTTGAAAAAGCATATTCACTGATTCCTTCAGGTAAATTTAGACCAGCATCCAGGCGGATTGCCTCTGGAATTGTTTCTTCAAGCAGTTGCTCAATGGATTCCAAACCTATTTTAGTAAGCATTTTCTGGATCTCCTCTTCTTTTGGTCCTATATGTCTTTCAACAAAATTGTCCGTTCTCATACATTCTAAATTTGAACAAAAATAGAATATCTGTTGGATATTTTTTTGTTCTTTTTCAGGATCTTATTTTTTTTTATAAAATAAAGGTCAACTCCTGTAAAGTTTCGATCTTTACAGGTGTTGAAATTTTTCAAATTTTGTTTTGATTTTTATATTAAATCCAGTATTCATGTGGCTTTAGCTGTCACATGCTTAGGAAGTTTAACTGTGGGTTTATTGCCTGAAAGTAATACTCAAAAGTTGTTAATATTTATTTTTTTCAGCACACTTTCTGCTTATAATTTCATCAAGTATTTCCCTCTTTTTTTTTCTGCCTCAAAAAGAAAAAATCCTTTTGGAATCCTTTTACTTTCTTCTATCAGTGTCCTAGTTGCTTTTGTGTTATTTTTCACGCTTAATTTTGAAGCTAAAATTTTTGCAATTCTGGGAGGGGTCTTGGTGATTATTTACACCATTCCCTTTTTTGGTGAAACTTCAAATTGGAGAAATAAAAAAGGGTGGAAAATTTATTTAGTAGCACTCAGCTGGGTGCTTTTAACTGTTGGAGCTCCTCTAGCTTCTACCACTGATTTTTCATTTTTCTTATTTTTAAAAGAGTCTCTCATTCCATTTATTTATGTGTGGGTAGCAACCCTTCCCTTTGAGATTAGAGATGTTTTCACCGATGATCTAAATTTGAGGACCATTCCTCAGCAATTAGGTATTCATAAGGCAAAAAAAATAGGCTTACTATTACTTGTCATGGGATTGTTTGCGTCTGTTTTCTTATACAATTTCATTGATGTAATTTCCATCTGTATAGCCTATGTTTTACTAGGGGTTTCTCTTTGTTATACTACCCCAATCAAGTCAAAATATTACACCAGCTTTTGGATTGAAGGAATTCCCATGGTTTGGTGGTTGAGTTTTTGCCTAATTTCTTATTTTTATTAAAACTTTTCTATGAAAAAATTCATTCTAATTTTATTTATTGCATGTGCTCCTAACCCCAATAGCGTTGAGGTTGTTGGCAAAGAAACCTATCTAGATCTCATGGAGAAGCAATTTCAAATAATTGATGTAAGAACACCAACAGAATATCAAGAAGGACATATTGACAATGCACTCAATGTTGATTTCAAAAGTGCTGATTTTATTAAAAACATTTCTAAGTTTGATAAAAATAAAACACTTTTAATTTATTGTCGCTCTGGAAATCGTAGTGGTAGAGCATCCAAAATAATGGATTCCCTTGGGTTTACTAAAATTTATGATTTAGAGGGAGGGTTCATGAATTGGTAATTTACCGCTTTTCAAATCTTTTTTTTAATTGATCAATTTCCTTTTGCTGTTGAACAAGTGCATTTACTAATACAGGGATTAGTCCCACATAGTCGATGCTTTTAAGTTTTTCTTTATCGTTGAATGTTGTAACGAGTTCAGGGAAAACTTTTTCAATTTCATCAGCCATAAACCCGAATCGTTTTTTTGATGGAATTGTTTTTAATTCATATTGATAGGTTTTTATTTTTCTGTCAGAAATAACTGTAAACCCGGGGCCTGTCCAGATTCCGCTGACATGAGTAGTTCCATTTTTTAGCATGACCAATGCATTTGTTCTACTTGCCGTTGCACTTCCCGTTCCATTTCCAATTACAAAGAGTCGATCTAAAGGATTCCAATCTCTTGTCCCACCAAGGCTGGGGACCCGCGAGTTATAGCTTCCGATAACGGTTTCTGTTCTGCTGTTTGCCTCGGTGCCTTGACCAAAAGTAGTCGTATACCATGCTGTAGCTTTGGTGCTTATTCCAAAGGCACTAGCATTGTAGCCCGAGGCGATTGTATTTCTTCCCATAGCGACAGAGTAGGTGCCAAGATTTGATGAATCCCACTGATCACTTTGAGCAACGCCCGCTCTAAAGGCTCCAGAAGTTTTAGAAAACAAGAAGCGTTTATTGTCATTTGTAGTGGAGGGATCATTTTCCAAACGATCACTTCCAAACACAAAGTTTTCATTTATCCAATCTCCATCACGATTGGAAATGACTCCAGCATGCTTACTGAAAGGACTTTTTTTAGTTTCCACCTGGATTACATTGGAGGCTGTTAATGAAAATACTAATGAACCACTAGTGGTCCAACGGACGGTATTTCCGTTACTTATTTCAAGGGCTAAGGTATGCGAATTGACTTGAGTTAAATTTAATAGCTGTTCATCAGTATTGTCTTTAAAGCTTGCTAAATCTATTGTTCCTCCTCTTTCTAACATTAGTGTAGAACTACTTAAAGAAATTCTTTGATTATCAGTATTGGTTTCTGGGAGAGTTAATTTTAGGGGCATTTGCCCATCATTTTCTAAGGAGAGAAAAAGTGTATTGCTAACCAATTGAAATTGATCTATTGTTTGTTCATCTGTATTTTGATTCAAATTAGATAAATTGACGCTTCCCCCACGCTCTAACATTAATGTAGAATTCACAAGGGAGAGTTGTTGCCTGTACGTGTTGATTGAAAGGAGGGGATTTAAATCAACCGATCCTCCGTTCTCTAAAAAGAGTTGGGTACCATTTAAATGAATTTGATGGGCATTATTTTTATTTAAAAGAGGAGATAAATCCACTGAGCCCCCTGCTTCAAGTTTTAGAATGCTTCCTTCAAGACTTATTTTTTGCTCGTCGGTATTATCTAAATAAAGGCCCAAATCAATCTTATTTTCAGGAGAAATTGAGAGTCTGTTATCAACCAGAGAAAGTTGTGGAAGTTGGGATGAAATGGGGATCCATTTTTGTTGTAGTGATGAATAAAATTCAAAAGTATCGAAATCGGTATTGAAGATCAGTAAACCATTGGGAATTTCGGTAAAGGAAATTTGATCTCGTTCCAAAGAGGACATTCGGGGAAGAAGAACACCTTGTTCTTTACTTTCGATTTCTAAAATAGCAGCAGGGTCTATAATTAAGGGGTTGTCACCCATTTTAATTTGAGATAAAAGCGCAGTCGTATTAAAGATAAAAAGGATATAAAAAAACTTGATAGAGGAGTGAATATGTTTCATGGGGAATAGGTATTATCATAAAACTGTGTTTGTTGGGTTTTGTTTTAGTTTGAACTGGAGATAAATGGAATGATTATTTCGTTTTAAGTCAGCGTTTACAGCCCATGGAAATTGAAATGCATAACCAAGACGGAGTATTCTTTTTGTATGCAATAAAAAGCCGATACCTATATTTTTTTCCGAATTCATTCCTAAGTATATTTCGCCAAAACGAGGAGTAAAACTTCCTTTGGCTTGAAAGACAAGTTTATTAATTCCTAAGTTGTGAAATTGAAGGCTGACTTTTAGTAAGTTACTGCTTCCCATTCTTTTTGAATTCCATCCTATTTCACTAAAATAGTACAGTTTATTGGGTAGAAAAAGTTGAATGGAATGACGTCTCAAAAGACGAGGAAAAGACCCTTGAAAAAAGAAATTGGCAGTATTCAGATGAAACCCTATTCCGACGTTTGGAATAAAGTATGTGTTTTTCTGAAGCAATGGATCAATTGCGACCCCATCTACCGATCGCAAATAGTCAAAATTCAATTCATATAAGTCTCCACCCCCTTGAATTCCAAGGTGAAGTGTCAGTAATGAATTGAGCTGTATTGGATATGAAAATTGACTCAAAAATTGAGTGTTGTTTTCTGCAAAACGACTTCGGTTCCGGATTAATCCACCTAAATTGATTTTGTTAATAGGGCTATAGGATTCAAAAAATAAGGTTTTCTGCTTTGGAGCATCTTTAATTCCTACCCATTGACTGTCAATAACAAGCCTTAAGTTGGCTTCTTTTTTGATCCCAATCAACGCAGGATTGATTCCTTGTGCTTGTTTTGGAAATAGAAAAAGAATAATTGGTTCTTAACCCAAGCTAGAAAATGAATATCCAATTAAAAAACCTAAAAAACAATACTTTTTGAAATCCATAATCATTGTCTTTTAATGTATATCCAACCACTCTTTTCTATGGGGGGTGTGCCGTTCAGTTCAAGGGTGTAAAAGTAGCTTCCATCGGGTAAGGGTTTACCTGATTGTGATGCGGTTCCGTCCCAATCATTATGATAGGCTCCAATATTTGAAAAAACTAAATCTTGTTGGAGATCATAAACTTTAATTTCACTAAAGAGAGTGAATGAGTATCCTTGAATTTTCCAAGTGTCATTTATAGCGTCATTATTTGGGGTAATTACTTGACTAACCAGTTTCTCTTCGCGGGTTTCATTTTTGTTGATTAAATAAGTCAGTGCATTATACTTGTTTAATGCGATGGGTTCACTTCCAATACTTGATCCATATTCAAGACTGAGTGGAATTTCGGGTGTAAATGAGTTTGAAATTAGACTTGTTGCATATTGCTCCCAATTTTCAAGCAATAACAGGCCTAAATTCAATGCATTGATATCCTTCTTAAAATGGATCAAATTAGATAGTTTGTGCTCTGGCCACCAAAACGTTTGAATTTTTGCATAAGGATTTCCAGTAACTGACCAAGTCCAAAAATGAACTTGTGGAATTTGAAATTGCATTGAATTATAAAAAAATATTCGATTCAAGGTTTGATTGTATTGAACTTGTACGTAATTTTTATTTCCAGTCATATAGAATGTGATCGGGCTAAAAGTGTCGAAATCTCCTATAGGAAAAGTAAAGATGCCCTCGTGATAGACACTTACAATTCCGTCTATATATGATTTTTCATCAAGTTGAGTCCACTGGCTTTCTGAACCAAAAGAGACCACACCGGGAGGTTCTTGGCGATAAGTTTTTATTTTCCCTTGATTAAAATAAGTCTCTTTAAAAGCAATGTGAAATTCTTTATTTTGACCAACGTATATGTCACCAAAAAAGGAAACTTGACACCAGGAATGGGAGGTGTAAAAAAAGAGTATGATTCTTAGTATTGAGGATTTGATTTGGCGCATACCTCTGAGATTAAGAAAATAATCAAAAAGGTAAAAAAAAAGATCTAAAATATCAAGTCAGACCGGCTCTGCGGAGTAAAGCGGCAGGGTCGGGTTCTTTTCCTCGAAAGCGTTTGTATAAATCCATAGGGTGTTCAGTCCCCCCTTTTGAAAGGATATTTTCCATGAAAGAATTGGCGGTCTCTGGATCAAAAATCCCTTTTTCTAGAAACAATTCAAAAGCATCTGCATCTAAAACTTCAGCCCACTTATAACTGTAATAACCCGCAGCATACCCCCCTTGAAAAATATGTGAAAACGAAGTACTCATACAATTTTCTGGAGTGTCAGGAGTAAATTGTAATGCACTTATCTGCTTTTTTTCATGAGCTTTTACTTCCTTGATCAAATGGGCATCTTTATCGTGAAATGAAAGATCCAAATACCCAAAACTCAACTGTCTGAGGGTTTGTAGTCCTTGTTGAAAATGAGCAGCTTTTTTAATTTTTTCAATATATCCCTGTGGTATAATTTCATCGGTTTCATAATGCTTTGCAAAGAGTGCCAAGGCTTGGGGTTCATAGCACCAGTTTTCCATAATTTGGCTTGGAAGTTCTACAAAATCCCAATACACATTCGTTCCGCTCAAGCCACTATAATTAGTGTTTGCCAATATTCCATGAAGGGCGTGTCCAAATTCATGAAATAAGGTGGTGACCTCTTGGAATGTCAACAGCGAAGGTTGTGTTTTTGTTGGACGTGAAAAATTACAAACAATAGAAACATGTGGACGTTGCCCTTTTTTTTGCGAACGATAACTGGTCATCCAAGCACCGTTTCTTTTTCCGGGACGCGGAAAAAAATCAGTGTAGAGTAGGGCAAAAAATTGATTGTCTTTTTTGACTTCATATACGACTACCTCTTCCTGATAAGTGTCTATTTCTATAGTTTTATGAAAACGTAAACCATAAAGTTTTTCTACAATTTCAAACAATCCATTTAACACTTTATCTAATGGAAAATAAGGTTTTAGTTCTTGTTCATTCAAATCAAATTCTACTTGTTTTAACTTTTCAGCAACAAAAGCAGTATCCCATTTTTCAAGTCTTGTTAGTTTTAAATTTTCCGCAGCAAATGCCTCCATAGCACTCCATTCTTTTTTTGCAGCAGGATGTGCTTTTTCACTCAAATCATTTAAGAATGATTTTACATTTTTTTCTGATTGTGCCATCCGTTCCTCCAACACAAAAGCAACATGTGATTCATAACCGAGAAGTTGTGCTCTTTCTTTTCGAAGCTTAATGATTTTTAAAATGACTTCTGTATTATTCCGATCATTGTCTTGAAACCCTCTTTTTCCAGAAGCAAGACTCAGTTTTTTTCTTAACTCTCTCTGTTCGGAATAGGTCATAAAAGGAACATAGCTAGGATAATCCAAGGTGAAAATCCATCCACTCATTTCTTTTTGATCTGCCATTTGTTTTGCCATCTCAATACTATTTGCAGGGAGCCCTTTAAGTTCTTCTTCTTTTTCAATGTGAAGATGGTAGGCTTGAGTATCTGACAAAACATGTTCTCCAAAACTGAGACTCAATTGAGCAAGTTCAGTATCGATCACTCTTAGCTTTTCTTTTGCCGCTGGATCTAATAAACCTCCATTACGAACAAACCCCTTATACTCTTTTTCGAGTAAGGTGAGTTGCTCTGCGTCAAGTTTTTCACGATATTCTTTTTCATAAACATATTGAATACGTTGAAAAAGGGTTTCGTTTAAGCGAATGTCATTTTGAAATGTAGTCAATAGGGGAGCAGCTTCCTGAGCTACTTTTTGAAGCGCATCGCTTGTTTCTGCACTGTTTAAGTTGAACAGTAGTGAGCTGTTTCTGCCTATTAGACGCCCACAGTTTTCAAGTGCTTCCAGCGTATTTTCAAAACTGGGAGTTTCTGTGTTTTGAACAATGGTGTCAATTTCTTTTAGTGCGATTTCTATGCCGTGTTTAAGCCCTGGAATGAAATGTTCTGTCTTGATTTTTGAAAACGGGGCCGCTTCAAAAGGGGTGTTGAAGTGTGATAAAAGAGGATTATTCAAGATTTTATTTTTTTAAATTTTGACTACTTTGAATTACTTTCTCTTTTAAGTTTTCTTTGAAAGAAATCATTTGTTCTTGTATTTTTTCATCAAAACTTCCAATAATTTGAGCCGCTAAAATTCCTGCGTTTTTGGCTCCATTAAGTGCAACTGTTGCAACTGGAACTCCTCCTGGCATTTGAAGAATTGATAAAACGCTATCCCATCCATCTATGGAGTTGCTCGATTTGATGGGAACACCAATGACGGGCAATGGTGTTAAGGAAGCAATCATTCCAGGTAAATGGGCGGCTCCACCCGCTCCTGCAATAATGACTTTAAGACCACGTTTGTGTGCTTCGGCCCCATAGGACATCATTTTTTCTGGGGTTCGGTGGGCAGAAACAATGTCCACTTCTATTTCAATATTAAATTCTTTAAGAATCTCTATTGCTTCTTCCATGATGTGGAAATCAGATTGACTCCCCATTATAATTCCTACTTGTGCCATATCATTTTGTAATTACTTCAATTGTTTCTTTAACGTGTTCTGCAATTTCACGCGCTGTATCCAGATTCTTATTTACGATGGTAATATGTCCCATCTTTCGAAAAGGACGGGTTTCTTTTTTGCCATAAATATGAGGATTTACTCCTTCTATTGCTAAAATATCTTCTAAATTTTTATAGTGTACGGGTCCCTTGTGACCTTCTTTTCCCACAAGATTTACCATAACACCCGCAACTTTATTTTCAGTATTTCCCAGTGGAAGATCTAGAATCGCACGTATGTGTTGTTCGAATTGTGAAGTGTAAGACGCCTCAATACTATAGTGACCACTATTGTGAGGTCGAGGAGCAACTTCATTGACTATCAATTCTCCTTCTTGGGTTAAAAATAATTCTACGGCGAGGAGTCCAACATGTTTATATGATTGCGAGACAAGCAAGGCCAAATCTGTTGCTTTTTTCTCTAGTGTTTTAGAAATCCGTGCGGGACTCAATACATATTCCACTTGATTAGCGGTTGGATGAAACTCCATTTCAACGCAAGGATAACATACAGACTCTCCCTTGGGACTTCTGCATACAATAACCCCCAATTCTTTGTCGATGGCAACTAAATCCTCTGCCATACAGGCTCCTTTACTAACACTTTCCAAATCCGAAATAGATCGAACAATTTGTACACCATAGCCGTCATATCCCATCGCTTCTGATTTCCAAACAAAAGGAAAGGAAACAGCTCCTTTACCTACAGCATCTTTGAGGGCATCTTTAGAGTCAAAAAGTTCAAAGGCTGCGGTAGGAATATGGTTAGATTTATAAAATTGTTTTTGTTTACATTTATTTTGGATGGTCTTCAAAACACTTGCTTGAGGATAAACTTTAACTCCTTTTTCCTCCAGAGCAGCGAGAGCATCGGTATTAACATTTTCAATCTCTATAGTGAGGACATCAACATTTTTTCCAAATTCCATGACCTTGTCATAATCCATTAGGTCACCAACAACAAATGTATTGCAAGCAATACGCCCCGGAGCCTTATCGCTAGGATCCATAACTTTTGTCGTGATGTCCCATTGACGGGTTGTTGTGAGGAGCATTTTGCCTAATTGACCGCCACCTAAAATTCCAATTGTTTGTGAACCGGAGAAAAATCTCATGAAAACCTTTTTGCAAAAATACGCATAAGTTTTTTGGAATGGAAAAAAGCCACTTAAAATGGATATCTTTGTTCAAAATTATTAAAATCCATGATCAATTTAGTTTTATTTGGAAAGCCTGGAGCAGGCAAAGGAACACAAGCCGCATTTTTAAAAACAAGCTTTAATTTAGTTCATATCTCTACCGGTGATTTGTTTCGATACAACATTAAAAATGAGACAAAACTGGGAAAATTAGCCCAATCCTACATGGATAAAGGAGATTTGGTACCTGATCAAGTAACCATTGATATGTTAGAAGCTGAAGTAGACCAAAATCCTGAGGCAGAAGGTTTTATTTTTGACGGTTTTCCAAGAACCGAAGCCCAAGCAGCGGCTTTGGATACTTTTTTGAAATCAAAAAACATGCAAATAAATGCGACAATAGCTTTAGAAGCAGAGGATGATATTTTAGTTCAACGTTTATTAGAACGAGGACAAACAAGTGGAAGAACAGACGATCAGGACGAATCTAAAATTAGAAACCGTTTTGAGGAATACAATCAAAAAACGGCTCCTTTACGTAACTATTATCAAGGACAAAATAAATTTCATAGTGTCAAGGGTATTGGAACTATTGAAGAAATTACTGCTCGTTTAACCGTATTAATAGAAAGTTTAAACTAGTCTATGACTGAAGGAAATTTTGTTGACTATGTCAAACTTTTTGTAAGCTCCGGGAATGGAGGAAAAGGATCTATCCATTTACATCGTGAGAAGTACATTACCAAAGGAGGTCCTGATGGGGGGGACGGAGGTCGTGGAGGTCATGTAATCTTGAGAGGAAATAAACAGCTTTGGACGCTTTACACATTTAAATTTAAAAAACATTTTTCCGCTGGACATGGTGGAGATGGAAGTAAAAACAGAAGTAGTGGAGCGCAGGGTGAGGATATTTATATTGATGTGCCCATGGGCACAGTGGTAAGGAATACAGAAACCAATGCTCTCTTATTTGAAATTACAGAAGACAAACAAGAAGTAATTATTCAAGAAGGAGGTTTGGGAGGTCGAGGGAATTGGCATTTTAAATCCTCTACGCGGCAGACTCCTCGCTATGCTCAACCGGGTATAGAAGGTAAAACACTTCAGATAACATTGGAATTAAAAGTTCTAGCTGATGTTGGATTGGTTGGTTTTCCTAATGCTGGTAAGTCAACCTTGCTAGCAGCGCTAACCTCTGCTAAACCTAAAATTGCAGATTATGAATTCACTACACTTAAGCCCAATTTAGGAATTGTAGAATATCGGAATTTTCAATCTTTTGTGATGGCAGATATTCCAGGAATTATTGAGGGAGCGGCAGAAGGAAAAGGATTAGGCCATTATTTCTTACGACATATTGAGCGAAATTCTATTTTGCTTTTTGTTATACCTGCTGACACCCAAAATTTACAAAAGGAGTTTGAAATCCTGCAAAAGGAGTTGCAAAAGTATAATCCTGAGCTTTTGGATAAGCAATTTATGATTGTACTTTCTAAGGGAGACTTACTGGATGATGAATTGAAGCAAGAGTATGCTAAAGAAATGAAAGCGCTCTTTAAGAAAACACCTCATCTCATTATTTCGAGTGCAACACAGTATCATTTAATGGAGTTGAAAGATGCCCTTTGGAAACTTTTAAATGCATAATAAAAATAAATTAGGAATATGATGCAATTGCATTTTATCGCAATAGGAGGGAGTGCTATGCACAGTTTAGCTCTGGCAATGCATCGTATGGGTCATCATGTGACAGGAAGTGATGATGCTATTTTTGATCCGTCAAGAACCAAGTTAGAGCAAGCCGGTTTACTTCCAGAAACTTTTGGCTGGTATCCCGAGAAACTGAACGACATAATTGATGTTGTGATTTTAGGAATGCATGCTAAGCCAGATAATCCTGAATTGATGCAAGCCCAAGCTCTGGGATTGAAAATACAATCTTACCCTGAATTTTTAGCCGCAATGTGTCAAGAAAAGTCGACTGTAGTCATTGCTGGGAGTCATGGAAAAACAACCATAACGGCCATGGTTTTACATGTTTTAAATTATCATGAAGTTGATACTGATTTTATGGTAGGAGCTCCTGTTCCTGCTGTTTCCGAGACACTTTCACTTTCTGATGATAACGATTTTGTCTTGTTGGAAGGTGATGAGTATTTGTCTTCTGCAATAGACCCAAGCCCAAAATTTTTATGGTATAAACCGGAAATTGCTTTAATTAGTGGAATTGCATGGGATCATGTTAATGTTTTTCCAACTTTTGAAGATTACGTCTCACAATTTGAAAAGTTTATTTTTTCTATGGTTGAAGGAGGAGTATTGATATATAATGAGGAAGACTTGACACTCAAGACTTTGGTTGAAAAGTCTACTCATCCGGTAAAAAAAATACCTTATTCTACTCCCAATCATAGTATTGAAAATGGGATCACCTACTTAAAAACTTCGGAGGGAAGTTTGCCTCTAGCGGTGTTTGGAAATCATAACCTATCGAACCTAGCAGGCGCTCAATGGATTGCCCAACTTATGGGTGTTGATGCTTCTGATTTTTATGAAGCCATCCCAAGCTTTACAGGAGCAGCAAAACGTTTAGAGCTTCTTGAAAAAGGGCAGAAGTCAGTTTTATTTAAAGATTTTGCTCATGCTCCAAGTAAAGTTAAGGCCACGGCAAAAGCAGTAAAAAGTCAATTTCCAAACCATAAAATTAGGGTTTGTTTGGAGTTACACACCTATAGTAGTTTGGATGCAACTTTCATAGAACAATTTAAAGATACTTTGATACCTGCCGATGAGGCAATAGTGTTTTATGACCCTGTGGCGTTAAAAATTAAAAACAGAGCCCCAATAGACCCAGATACCATCAAAAAGGCGTTTGACCATCCCTCGATTCAGGTGATTACAGCACCCCTCTCGTTGGAAGAGGAATTAATGTCAAAGCAATATTCAAATTGTGTTTTGGTCATGATGAGTTCCGGAAATTTTGGGGGTTTAGATTGGGAAAAATTGAAACAAACGATAAGGAAAGCTTAATTTTTTCAAAGGTTGACCCTCCTGTTTTTTGGGTTTTGAAATATTTCATATTTTAGTGAAGTTGATCCTGACTTTCTATGCCCCTCAAGAATACTTCATTTACCATTAAAGATTGGGATGCCTCGGACCGTCCTAGAGAAAAACTTAAGACACAAGGCGCTTCTTATTTAAGCAATGCAGAATTATTTGCTGTTTTGATTGGAAGTGGTACAGTAAATGAAAGCGCTGTAAGCTTGATGAAACGAATTTTATTGAGTGTTCAGAATGATCTCCAAAAGTTTGATCAATTAGCTTTGGAACGACTTGTGGAATTTAAAGGAATTGGAGAAGCAAAAGCAATCAAGCTCAAGGCTGTGTTGGAGTTGTCAAAACGATTTCAAAATAAAAAGCCGAATAAAACAAAAATTTTAACCTCTAGTAAGATCGTATACGAATCTATTGTTCAACATTTGGAGGACTTGCCCCATGAGGAATTTTGGGTTTTATATTTAAATCAATCCAACCGTCTATTGGAAAAATACCGTCTAAGTAAGGGAGGGATTACGCAAACCACTGTAGATATTCGTTTGGCATTTAAACGTGCTTTTGAAGTTGGAGCGACGGCTTTTATTCTTGTACATAATCATCCTTCAGGACGATTAACCCCCAGTAATTCTGATAAACAAATAACAAGAAAGTTTAAGTTAGCTGCAGCAAATGTTGACTTGAAGATTCTGGATCACTTAATTGTTTCAGAAAAAGGCTATTTTAGCTTCGCTGACGAAAGTATTTTATAGATTTTTGTCTAATTCCCCCTTGATTTTGAAGCTATGGTTTAATCATATTGTCAAAGTCAAATTAGGGTAATGCGATCTATTGCTAAACTAAATTTAATGATAAACCCAGAGACGATTACTGATGTTTTTTTTGATTTGGATCATACCCTCTGGGATTTTGAAAAGAATTCCGCTTTAACTTTTAATAAGGTCTTTGAAGAAATCAATTTATCGGTTTCTTTAGATGATTTTCTTGTTCATTACAACCCAATTAATCACGCCTATTGGAAATTATACAGAGAAAATAGAATTAGCCAAGAGGAGTTGCGATATAACCGTTTATCCAAAACGTTTGAAAAACTTAAGTTTAGTATTTCTGAGACAGTACTTCAGGAGATTTCAGTGCAATACATCAACTATCTTTCTACTTTTACGCATTTATTTGAAGGAACAATTGATTTGTTAGAGTTGCTCAATAAACGATATAGGTTACATATTATTACCAATGGATTTGATGAAGTGCAGCATTTTAAAATGAAGAATTCGGGAATTCATTCCTATTTTGAGCATATTTTTACTGCCGATAAAGTAGGCTATAAAAAGCCACATCCCCAAATTTTTATTGAAGCTCTAAAAGTAACAGCGAGTCTTCCTGATCATTCTCTCATGATAGGGGATAGTCTCGAGGCAGATATTTTGGGAGCTTTAGCGCAGGGAATGCACGCCATTCATTTTAATTCGCACGGTGAAGAAGAACATGATCAATGTCCAATTGTTTATTCGCTTGATGAATTAAAAACGGTGTTTTAGTTCACGAAACATGAAAAATGAATTGGCTCATGCCAACATTTATAACTATTTTTGAAGATGGATTTAAAAGGAGTACAACAGGCAGTTGACACGTGGATTCAAAACCATGGAGTTCGCTATTTTAATGAGTTGACCAATATGGCTCAACTCACAGAAGAGGTGGGAGAGGTTGCTCGAATTATTGCTAGACGTTATGGAGAACAATCAGAAAAGGAGAGCGATAAAAATAAAGACTTAGGTGAGGAATTAGCCGATGTAATTTTTGTTGCCGTTTGTCTCGCGAATCAAACGGGAGTTGATTTGCAGCAGGCTTTTGAGAAGAAAATAGCTGTAAAAACGCAACGTGATCATGAGCGTCACCACAATAATCCTAAATTAAAATCATAATGGATTCATGAACATTAAAGTTGCGCACCCTAACGGTCACTGTAAAGGATCAATAAATATTACCGGCTCCAAAAGCGAAACAAACAGACTTCTTTTATTGCAAGCTTTATTCAAGGGTTTTGAATTGAAGAATGTTTCTAATTCTGACGATAGCCAAGTCATGCAAAAAGGATTAGAGACTTCATCCAGCGTGATCGATATTCATCACGCGGGGACTGCCATGCGTTTTTTAACTGCATATTTTTCTCACCAAGAAGGACGTTCGGTTGTACTTACGGGATCCTCCAGAATGCAAGAACGACCCATACAGATTTTAGTGGATGCCCTTCGTACTTTAGGTGCTTCTATTGACTATGAGAACAAAGAGGGATTTCCGCCTTTAAAAATCATGGGTAAAAAACTTCAAGGAGGAAAGGTTGAATTGCCTGCGGATGTAAGTAGTCAATATATTTCTGCTTTACTTTTATTGGGACCTGTTTTGGATCAAGGTTTAGAACTACATTTGATCGGAGAAATCACATCAATCCCCTATATCAATATGACTTTGGCTTTGTTGAATTCTCTGGGGGTTGTTACTTCATTTGAGGGGCAATTCATCTATGTTTCCCCCCTAAAGGAGCCCAAAAGAATAACACAAATAGTAGAGTCTGATTGGAGTTCAGCCTCTTACTTTTTTAGTATTGCCGCACTTTCAGAAGCTGCAGAAATTCATCTTACAAGCTATCGTCAAGAGAGTTTGCAGGGCGATTCTGTTTTAAAATCAATTTATAAGGATTTGGGAGTTTCCTCCCATTTTGAAGGCGATACTTTGGTTTTAAAAAAAGAGAACAAGATCTTGCCAGCTGGGATACAGTTAGATCTCTCTAAAGCACCCGATATAGCACAAACCATTGCTGTAACATGCTATGGTTTGGGAATTGGTTGTGACTTAATAGGATTACATACCTTGAAAATAAAAGAAACGGATCGCTTGGAGGCTTTAAATACAGAGCTTTCAAAGTTGGGTGCTTCAGTTCGTGTTACAGAGAAGAGTTTACACCTTTCTGCGGGAATGAATTTTAAAGAGAATTGCTCCATTCCAACTTATAAGGATCATAGAATGGCGATGGCTTTTGCTCCCTTAGCATTGAAAATTCCATTACAAATTGACGAAGCTGGGGTGGTTTCAAAGTCCTATCCTGATTTTTGGGAAGACCTAAAAGCCCTAAATTTTAAAGTAAATTAGAGATAAACTACTTTTTACTTGACATCCCCTATGTTGAGATGGTATATTTGCAGCTTGAATTTATAAAATGAAATACATTTCTGAAATGAATCAATTCATTTTTACCTTTTAGAATTGTAAGCTATTAATTAAAAAAACCTTAATCCTGTGAAACTTTCTGATTTTCAATTTGAACTCCCTAGTGCTCTCTTAGCTCAAAGACCTGCAGCCGATCGCGATGAATCCCGTCTGATGGTTCTCAATCGCAAAGAGGAAACAATCGAGCATCATTCGTTTAAAGATGTCATCAATTATTTTGATGAAGGAGATGTAATGGTGTTGAATAACACTAAAGTCTTTCCTGCTCGTTTATTTGGGAACAAAGAAAAAACGGGAGCACGTATAGAAGTATTTTTATTACGCGAGTTAAATCAGGAGCAGCGTTTATGGGATGTTTTGGTCGACCCTGCACGTAAAATTAGAATTGGAAACAAACTCTATTTTGGTGAGGATGAAAGTTTGGTGGCTGAAGTAATTGATAACACTACCTCAAGAGGAAGAACACTTCGTTTTTTATTTGATGGGAGTTATGCTGAATTCAGAACTAAACTCAAGGAATTGGGACAAACACCCCTTCCCAAATACATAAAGCGCCCTATCGAAGAAGAAGACCAAGAACGCTATCAAACGATTTATGCAAAGCATGAAGGTGCAGTTGCAGCGCCAACAGCGGGGCTTCATTTTTCAAAACATTTATTAAAGCGCTTAGAAATTAAAGGAATCGATTTGGCAGAGCTCACATTACATGTTGGTTTAGGGACTTTTAGTCCTGTTGAGGTGGAAGATTTGTCAAAGCATAAGATGGATTCAGAAGAACTTATTATCGATGCAATTGCTGCTGCTAAAGTAAATAATGCTTTGGCTACCAAGAAGAGAATTTGTGCGGTAGGAACTACAGTAATGCGTGGTTTAGAAAGCTCAGTTTCTTCTTCAGGTTTGCTTAATGAATACCAAGGATGGACCCATAAATTCATTTTCCCTCCTTTTGATTTTTCTATTGCTAACTGCATGATTACGAATTTTCATACACCAAAATCTACTTTATTGATGATGATTTCTGCATTTGCTGATCCGGACTTCATAAAAAAAGCATACAAAGTAGCAATTAAAGAGAAGTATAATTTCTATTCCTATGGGGATGCCATGCTAATTATTTAAAACAAAAGAAAGCCGCAGGAATGCGGTTTTTTTATTTCAAAATTTTGGAAGCAAGCGTTAAAAAAGATATCAGAGCCTTATCCAAAGAAGAACTACAAGACTTCTTTGTTTCCCATGATGCCCCTTCATTTAAAGGAGGTCAGGTTTTTCAGTGGCTATGGCAAAAAGGGATTCATGATTTTGAATTGATGACTAATCTTTCTTTGGAGCATCGTAACTTGCTTAAGGCACATTTTGAGATAAAGCATATCAATATAGATTCCCAACAACGCAGTGCTGATGGAACAATTAAAAATGCCGTAAAACTTCATGATCATCTGGTAGTTGAATCTGTTTTGATTCCAACAAGTACAAGAACAACAGCTTGTGTTTCTTCTCAAGTGGGGTGTAGTTTGGATTGTACTTTTTGTGCCACAGCTGCTTTGAAGAGGATGAGAAATTTGAATGCAGATGAAATTTATGATCAAGTGGTTGCGATGGATCAGCAAAGTAAGCTTTATCATCAACGCCCATTATCGAATATTGTTTTCATGGGAATGGGTGAACCCCTAATGAATTACAAAAATGTACTAGCTGCAATTGATAAAATCACCGATTCAGAGGCTTTAGGAATGTCTCCAAGAAGAATAGTCCTTTCAACCTCTGGAATTCCAAAGTTGATCAGGAAAATGGCTGACGACAAAGTGAAATTTGGTTTAGCAGTGTCCCTTCATAGTGCGCGGCAGGAGATAAGGGAGCAGATCATGCCTTTTGCAAAAAAGTTTCCCCTTACAGAATTAATTGAAGCCTTGGAATATTGGTATGCTTATACCAAAAAACAAATCACTTTTGAATATGTGGTTTGGGAGGGAGTGAATGATTTAAAAGAAGACATTCAGGCACTTGTTGGATTATGTAGACGCATTCCTTCTAAGGTAAATATTATTCAGTATAATCCCATTGACGGTTCTTCGATGAAGCAAGCCCATCAGACTGTAATTGATGCCTATATTGCGGCCTTAACTAAGGCGCGAATTAGCGTAACCTACCGTCGTTCAAGAGGAGTGGATATTGACGCAGCTTGTGGACAGTTAGCCAATAAGATAGATTCAAAGTAAACCTTCTCTAAATGCATAAGGTCACTCAAGATTTGATATCTTTGTTTAGTCTATGAAAGTTGTTGAGCGTATTAAAGAACCTATTTATCAGGAGATGGAACTTTTTGAAGAAAAGTTCACTCAATCCATGTTTTCCAAGGTAGCTTTACTCAACCGAATCACTCATTTTATTGTTAACCGGAAAGGAAAGCAAATGCGTCCCATGTTTGTTTTTCTTGTGGCAAAGCTAGTAGGTGAAGGAAAAGTAAATGATCGAACTTATAGAGGTGCGGCCGTTATCGAATTGATTCATACAGCCACTTTAGTTCATGACGATGTTGTAGATGATAGTAATAAACGACGCGGTTTTTTTTCCATTAACGCACTTTGGAAAAATAAGATCGCCGTTTTGGTAGGGGACTATTTACTGTCTAAAGGCTTGCTTTTGTCTATTGAAAATGAAGATTTTGATTTACTCAAGATTATTTCTGTTGCCGTCAGGGAGATGAGTCAAGGGGAATTACTTCAGATTGAAAAGGCTAGAAACCTTGATATTACAGAAGAGATTTATTACGATATCATACGTCAAAAAACGGCCACTTTATTAGCTTCTTGTTGTGCGCTTGGGGCTCAATCGGTAAATGCATTACCTGAAGAGGTAGATAAAATGCATCGTTTTGGGGAGGTGCTTGGAATGGCATTTCAGATAAAAGATGATCTTTTTGATTATGGTGACCAAAAAATAGGAAAGCCTACCGGTATTGACATTAAGGAGCAAAAAATGACACTCCCGCTCATACATACTTTGAACGTGGTTTCAAAAGCAGAAAAGAAAGCACTTTTCAATATCGTTAAAAATGACAATAAAAATAAAGCTAAGGTGATGGAATTGATCGCCATTGTTAAAGATAAGGGAGGCTTAGATTTTGCAATCCAAAAAATGGAAAATTATAGGAAAGAAGCCTTATCACTCTTGTTTGAATTTCCAAAAAATGAATATCGTGATGCATTAGAATTAATGCTCAACTACGTTATTGAACGAAAAATTTAAAGACTTTACTGTGAATGTAAAACATTTGCACAGAATGTTATAAATTTATCAAAACACGAATTTTTGATCTCAAGAAATACCATTGACCAAGTATATGAAACCGCTCGAGTTGAGGAGGTGATAGGGGATTTTGTGGTTTTAAAAAAATCGGGAAGTAATTTTAAAGGACTAAGTCCTTTTTCTCAAGAGCGTACACCCAGTTTTATGGTTTCTCCCGTAAAACAAATTTGGAAAGATTTTAGTAGCGGTAAAGGGGGCAATGTCATTGCCTTTTTGATGGAACACGAACACTTTACCTATCCAGAAGCTATTCGTTTTTTGGCGAAAAGATATAATATTGAAATTGAGGAAACAGAGCAGTCCGATGAGGAAAAAGAAAAAGCGAATGCGCGCGAAAGTCTATACTTAGTCAATCAGTTTGCGCAAGATAGTTTTGCCCAAGATCTTTGGGAGTCCTCTGAAGGAATGGCAATTGGTCTGAGTTATTTTAGAGAGCGAGGTTTTACGGATGAATCCATTCGGTTTTTTAGTTTGGGATATGCCGCAGAACAAAGGGATCACTTCTATCAGAAAGCCACTAAGGCAGGCTATGCTGAAAATTTTCTCGAAGAAACCGGTCTGGTTATTAAAAATGAACGGGGAGCCGTTGATCGTTTTCGTGGACGTGTTATTTTTCCCATTCGAAGTATGGCTGGGAGAGTTCAAGGTTTTGGAGGTCGAATTTTATCTGCCACAGCAAAAACAGCGAAATACCTAAACTCACCTGAAAGTGATATTTACCATAAAAGCAAGGTATTATATGGGATGTTTGAGGCTAAGAAAGCGATTGCTAAAGAAGATGTGTGTTATTTAGTAGAAGGCTATACTGATGTCATTCAAATGTATCAGCAGGGGGTTGAGAATGTAGTTTCCTCCTCGGGCACAGCACTTACTTCTGAACAAATTAGATTGATTAGGAGGCTGACTTCGAATATCGTCGTTTTATTTGATGGGGATGCTGCCGGTTTACGTGCTGCAATACGTGGAATTGATTTGATCCTAGAGCAAGGGATGAATGTAAAGATTTGTACGTTTCCTGTTGGTGAGGATCCTGACAGTTTTGCCAAGTCTCATACCTTAGAAGAAATTACTGCGTATCTGAAGACAGAAGCGAAAGATTTCATTCAATTTAAAACAGATTTATTGTTGCATGAGGCAGACAATGACCCTGTAAAGAAATCAAACACGGTTCGAGAAATAGTTCAAAGCATTGCTAAAATTCCTGATCCAATCAAACAGGAAATTTACATCAAGCAATGTGCCAATACAATGGATGTCTCAGAGGCGATTTTGTTTAATGCACTTGCCCAAGAGCAGAGTAAGAAGAAAGTTCCCATTAGGAAAATAAATCAACCTGTTTCCAAGGGCGATACTATCGTTCAAAAAATACCTTCAAAAGAAAGTGGAGTCAATCCTTTGCTTTCATTAGAGCGGCAAATTATTGGTATTTTATTGCAATATGGAAGTCAGGAGGCTGCTTTTGATGAGCTATTTATAAGTGCGGATGAAGAAGGGAATTTAATGGAAGAGTCTAAAATTGTACAATCTAAGGTGTATGAGAAAATATTTTTGGATTTACAGCAAGATGAAGTGGAGTTGATTCAGCCTGAGTTTCAAATCCTTTATACACAACTTATTGAGCGTTTTCAGCTAGAAGGAGATGTGAAGCCCGAAAAAATAATTCAACAAGAAGACCCTTATTTGGGACAAATTTTAACAGATATTTTATTTGCAGATGAAGCGCATCAACTTCATGATTGGGAAAAGAAAAACATTTTTGTTAAAGATCGAAAAAGTGCAGTTGGGCAGTTGGTAAGTGAAACCATCTTAACCTTTAGAAGGTATTTAATTGATCAAAAAATTCAAAGTTTGATGGATATTGCTAAAAAGCCAGACGCTTCTGAAGAGGATAAAATCTTTTTAGAGGATGTCATGCAGTATCAAAACTTAAAAAAATTACTGTCAAGAAAGCTGAACCGTGTTCTTTAAATTAATTCAAGATTAAAGGCTTGTTGATATAGATCGGCAGCATTGTTTACATCAAGCTTTTTCATCAGTCGACTTTTATATGTATTTACAGTTTTCTGATTAATTTTTAATGTAGCTGCAATTTCAATATTTCTTTTTCCATCAATGAGGAATTTTAAGACTTCTATTTCTCGAGAGGAAAAGGGTTCCATAGGCATTTCTTGGACGATGGAGGTCTGCATTTTTATTGATTTGATTTGCAAAATTTGAGGTGATATGATAACCGTCATGATAAACTTTTTCAATGGCCTCGATCAATGTTTCTTGACTAATTTCTTTTGAAAGAAATCCCCTAGCTCCTGCCCTTAATATTGACAATCCATAAACAGATTCTTTTAAAGAAGTGTAAATAAGAATTAATGTATCGGGATAAAGAGATTTTATTTTCTTCACAGTTTGGACAGAACTTCCATCTTTTAATTCCATCTCCATAATGATGATATCGATATAGTTTTCGAGTAGAAAGTCAAATAGCTGTTTGATTTTAGTGAAAGTGCCAAGCACTTCAATGTGGCTTGTATTTTTGAAAAAAGATTTGAATCCCCTTTGAACAATGGGATGGGGGTCGAGTAGAGCAATTTGAATCATCAGAATAAGATTAGGGGGTACTAATTTACTGCAATGTAAGAATTTATTTACAAAAACTCTTTGGGCACTTTACAAACGGGAATTGGATTCATTTTATGTTGATTTTGAAGGTGGTGTTTTTTGAAAATTTCAAATACCTCCTTTTGACGTTCAGAAAAACTAGGTGTAGAATTATGGCTTTGAAAAGCACCCATAGCCCATTCTAATTCAGGATAGGTTGCACCTAACTGGTCTTCGTCAGTTCGATCATCTCCCCAAAGCCCGTCTGTGGGAGCTGCATTTTGAATGGAATCAATGATCTGAAGTTCTTTGGCAAGTTCAAACACTTCCGTTTTCATAAGATCTGCAATCGGACTTAAATCGACGCCACCATCCCCATATTTAGTATAAAATCCAACTCCAAAATCTTCTACTTTATTTCCTGTACCTGCAACAAGGTAGCGATGAAGGGCTGCAAAATAGTAAAGGCTGGTCATTCTTAGACGTGCTCTTGTGTTGGCTAAACTTAAAAATTGCGCTTCTTTTTCTTTGGTTTCGGGCAGGATCTTAGTAAAAGAATCGAAAACGGAATCCAAAGGAAGTCGTAATGACGTGACATTTTCAAAATTGGATTCCAGCCATTTAATATGATTTTGTGCACGACTTATTTGACCCTGCTCTTGTTTGATGGGCATTTCAAGGCAAAACACGTTCTTCCCAGTTTTTGCACAGAGTGTGGAAGTAACTGCCGAATCAATTCCCCCCGAGATTCCTACAACAAAGCCGTTCATTCCACTTTTTTCAATATAGCTATTGAGCCAATGGGTAATATGAATTGCTACTTTTTCAGGTGATTTCATCATTAAATCATTTATAGCCATTAAATTTACCCAAAATTAAAGCATTTAAGGGTATGATAATAATTCTTAGACCTAGACTTATTTCTTTTTTTCGATTTCTTCAGCCGAGACGTATTATTTTTTTGCTTTTCATTCTCTTTTATTCCTGTCAATCCGAAAATCAGAATGAAGCCGAGATTGAAGCGATTCCTGTTCAAGTATCATTAGATCGTTTTGATTTAAAGTTTTACAACCAGCCTTCGTCAGTTATCCCTGGTCTTAAGGCTCAATATCCTTATTTGTTTCCCAAACAATTTTCAGATAGTGTCTGGATTAATCGGCAAACCGATAGCTTACAATTATTATTGCAAAACGAGGTGAATAAAACCTTTAACAATACGGATAAAGTTGAGTCGGAGTTGAGCCATCTGATTAAACACATTAAATTTTATTTCCCTGAAACAAAGGTTCCGAAAGTAATTACATTGACAAATAATGTTGATTATCAAATAAAAACAGTTTATATGGACAGTTTGTTGTTGCTTTCATTAGACACCTTTCTGGGATCTGACAACCCCTTATACGATGGTATTCCAAATTATATCCGAAAAGAATTAGACCCAAAATATATTCAGGTTCAGGTAGCTGATAAGTTTGCGTCCTTCCTGATTTCTCAGCCTGAAAACCGCACTTTTTTGTCCCGAATGATCTATGAAGGAAAAAAACTCTTTTTACAAGATATTTTTCTCCCTCATATTGCTCAAGAAGATAGGATCTTGTATACAGCTGAAGAGTTTGACTGGGCCTTGAAGAACGAAGTGTACTTATGGCAATATTTTGTAGAAAAACAAGTATTGTATCAAACCGATCCAGACTGGGTACAACGTTTTATTGAGCCGGCCCCTTTTTCAAAATTTTATTTGCAACTCGACAATGAAACACCCGGTAGAATTGGTTCTTGGTTGGGATGGCAGATTGTAAAAAGTTATGTAATACAATACCCAGATACACCCCTTGAAGAGCTTTTAAGACTCCCCGCTCAAAAATTATTTAATTTATCTAAATACAAACCGAAACGTTAATATGGCTATTAAAAAAAATACTGAAATTGAAATTCAAGTAAGCCTTGATGAAAATAATATACCCGAACAAATGAAATGGACTGCTGAAGATGGAGGGGTAAAAGATCAAGATACAAAAGCGATGTTATTGTCTTTTTGGGATTCAGAGCAACAGGAAGCGCTCAAAATGGATTTGTGGGTAAAAGATATGCCTGTAGATCAAATGCAATTGTTTTTTTATCAAACGCTAATGTCTTTAAGTGACACTTTTTACAGAGCTACTCAGGATGAGAAAATGACTGCTACCATGAGAGATTTTTGTGATTATTTTGCGGAAAAGTTAGAGCTTAAAAAATAACTAACTCAAATCTGTTTCAGAAAGACTCTGATTAAGAGAGTGAATGTATTCCAGTATTTCTTTTCCACCAGTTTTATGGAGTGATGAGGTAACAAAAATTGGAGGTAATTCTTCCCATTGGGTTTCGAGCATTTTTTTAGTGTACGCATTAATATTTCTCTCTCTGGCAGCAGGTTTAAGTTTGTCTGCTTTCGTAAAAATGATTGAAAAAGGGATGTAGTTTTCCCCAAGCCATTCCATAAAGTTCATGTCGATGGGCTGAGGTTCATGTCTTATATCAATGAGTAAAAATGCATTTACAAGCTGCTTGCGTTGTTTAAAATAATTAGTAATAAATTTTTGAAATACTTTTTTTTGTGTTTTGGAAACACGAGCATATCCAAACCCAGGTAAATCAACAAGATGCCAATTTTGATTGATTAAAAAATGATTAATTAATTGGGTTTTTCCTGGTCTTGATGAGGTTTTGGCAAGTTTTTTTTTGTTGCAAATGGCATTGATAAGGGAAGACTTTCCCACATTGGAACGACCGATAAATGCGTATTCGGGTAAATTGGAGTTTGGACATTTGGATACGTCCGAATTACTAATTACAAAAGTTGCGGAACGAATCTGCATGGTTTCTAGAAGTTTCTAGTTTCCAACCAAGTTTCAAGCGTTGAGTTGAATTGATTAGGATGCTCCATCATAGCTGCATGACCACATTTGTCAATCCAATACAAATTAGAATCGGGCAAGAGTTCGTGAAATTCATCGGCTACATTAGGGGGAGTGACACTGTCTTGAGCACCCCATATGATAGCTACAGGTGTTTTCATTTTGGGCAAATCTTTAGCCATATTATGCCTAATTGCACTTTTTGCTAAAGCTAAAGTTCGGACAAGTTTATTTCTGTCATTCACCGTTTCAAAAACTTCATCAACAATTTCTTTGGTGGCTGTTTTTGGATCATAAAATACAGCTTCACTTTTAACTTTGATATACTCATAGTTACCCCGTTTTGGATAACCATCTCCCATATTATTCTCGTAGAGCCCAGAGCTCCCGGTCAAAACCAATCCTTTTACCAATTCAGGGTAATCACGGGTAAATAATAAACCGACATGTCCACCCAACGAATTTCCTAGTAAAATCACATCTTTCAGGTTTTTATGAAGAATGAATTTGTGTAAAAACTGAGATAATGATTTTACAGAAGTATTCAAAACAGGCATGCTATAAACAGGTAACTCAGGGATAATAACCTGATATCCTTTTTCAGGAAAATAATCAAGCACACCCTTGAAATTACTCAATCCACCCATTAAGCCATGAAGAATAATAATAGGTTGTCCAGTTCCAGACTCAACGTAATTAAATTCTTTTTCATTTATAAGCTGTTCCTTCATAAAGCTGATGCGTAATTATAATCGGTAAATATAGACATTTCCATTTTAGCCGTCACTTTTATTTACTATTACAACAAATTCATGAAGGAAGTAAGCGGTGGTAAAACTTATTAACAATGTGGTAATTTGTGGGAAATAGTGGTAAATATAGTTTATATTTGACTTCTAAATAAACACCGCAAAGTGCAACACCTGATTGGAACTTATGAATGTAAAGCTGACGCAAAAGGGCGTATCATGATGCCTATTGCGATTAAAAAGCAGTTAGCGGCATCTGCATCTGAAGGTTTTGTATTGAAAAGAGCGGTATTTAATCCTTGTTTAGAATTGTATCCGATGAAGGAATGGAGGGTGCTGATGGAGAAAGTCAATGGACTGAATCGATTTAATAAAAAGAACAATGATTTTATTCGACGTTTTACCGCTGGTGTCAAAACAGTCGAAATGGATGTTTCTGGTCGTCTTTTGATTTCAAAAGATCTAGTGACTCATGCAAAAATTTCTAAAGAAGTAGTGGTTTCTTCTACAGTTAATATTCTTGAAATTTGGGATAAAACGCTTTATGAAACAGCGATAGACGAGGCTACTCTTGATTTTGGAGCCTTAGCAGAGGACGTCATGGGAGATAAAAATGAGGACACAATATCATAATCCGGTACTTCTTCAAGCCTCTATTGAAGGTTTGTATATTCGCCCTGGGGGAACCTATGCTGATGTAACTTTTGGTGGCGGAGGTCATTCTCGAGCAATTTTAGAGGAGCTAAATGAAGAGGGTCGTTTGTTGGGGTTTGATCAAGATGCAGATGCTTTAAGGAATAGTATCGAAGACTCTCGATTTGATTTTGTGGCAGCAAATTTTAGTCACCTTTCGCAATACTTGAAATACCATAAGATTGATAAGTTAGATGGAATTTTAGCTGACTTTGGTGTGTCCTCTCATCAGTTTGACACCCAAGAACGCGGTTTTTCAATACGAACAGATGCTCGACTGGATATGCGTATGAATCAGGCCCAATCCCTGGATGCGCAGGAAGTGATTAACACTTATTCTGAGAAGAGCTTAGCTTCACTTTTTTTTGAATTTGGAGAGTTAAAGAATTCAAAGAGTATGGCAAAAAGAATAGTTTCTGCAAGAGAGGAAAAGGATATTGTCACAACGATGGACTTGATCGAGCTAATAAGACCTTTAGTTCCGCAACGCATTGAAAATAAAATTTTAGCACAACTTTTTCAGGCACTTCGCATTGAGGTAAATAATGAACTGGAAGTTTTAAAATCATTTTTAGTTCAAGCCACTGAAACTTTGTGTAAGGGCGGAAGGTTGGTTTGTATTTCCTATCACTCACTTGAGGATCGCTTGGTGAAAAGATTTATTCAGACCGGAAGTTTTGATGGCGAGCTTGAGAAAGATTTTTATGGAAACCCGATTAAACCTTTATCTAAAATTGGAAAATTAATTATCCCTTCCCCTGAGGAGATAAAGGATAACGGCAGAGCAAGAAGTGCCAAATTAAGAATAGCAGAAAAGATATGAATAAGATTTTATCCTTACTGAATATCGAATTCTTGATAAAAGAAGATGCTTTTAAAAATTGGAGAATGATCTTATTTGTATCTGCTTTAGCAATGTTTATGATTGCTAGCGGACATAGTGCAGATCGCAAGATTTTTAAAATAGCCTCTTTAAATGCCGATATCCGGGCTTTAAAGAGTGATTTTATTGAAGGCAAAAAGGTGTTGATGGTTTTAAAAAAAGAGACTACAGTAACTCAGCTTTTAGCAGAAAAAGGAATTGGACCTGCAGCCACTCCACCCATTAAAATAAATATTAGCAATGATTAGTAATTCCGATCATAACAAACCTCTCATGCCTCGGTTTTACCTGTTGGTAATTTCCTTGTCACTGTTTGCTTTTGTTTTAATTGGAAAATTGATTTTCATCCAGTTTTATCAAAATAACGAAGGAGTAAGTTTCAGTTCCGACTCCATCATAAAAAATGTTGTTTTGGAACCTAGCAGAGGAAATATATACGCTTCGGATGGGAATATTTTGGCAACCTCCATATCGCGATATGAATTGCATTGGGATGCAATGGTTCCCTCACAATCGAGCTTTGAAAAGAATAAAGCGGCATTGGCAGACTCATTGGCTTTGATGACGGGCACTTCTCCAAAGGAAACATTGAACCTTCTTAACAACGTTAGAAGGCAAAAAAACAGGTATTGGTTGGTTGCTAAAAACATTTCGTATTCCGAGTATATGCGATACAAAAGTTTTCCAATTTTTAATAAAAGTGCCTATAGAGGAGGCTTGATTGTAGAGCAACAAATTGTTAGAGAAAATCCTTTGGGTAAAATTGCCGAACGAACCATAGGTTATGAATTAAAAGACAAGGACGGAACTTTTTTTAGAGTGGGCTTAGAGGGAGCCTTTTCACAATATTTACGAGGAAATACCGGATTGCGATTAAAGCAGAAAATTGCAAATGGGCAATGGAAACCGATTAGTGATTCGAATGAAAAAGAGCCTACTGAGGGTTATGATTTGCATACCACCATTGATGTAAATATTCAAGACATTGCACATAATGCTTTGCTTGGTCAGCTTGAGAAATTTGAGGCAGAACACGGAACCGTAGTAGTCATGGAAGTGAAAACGGGAGCAATAAAAGCCATTGCGAATTTGGGAAGGACCGATAATGGAAAGTATTTTGAAAAACTGAATTATGCGGTCGGAGAAGCCCATGAGCCGGGTTCAACTTTTAAGCTTATGGGAATGATTGCTGCGCTTGAAGACAAAGTTGTAGATGTTGATACTGAAATTGATACAGGTAATGGTGAAATGCTTTTTTATGGAAAGTATAAGGTTAAGGACTCTAAGCGGGGGGGGTATGGAACGCTTTCAGCAGCAAAGGCTTTTGAGGTTTCTTCTAATGTGGGCTTAGTTAAAATAGTGTATGATAATTATAAGAATAACCCAAAGCAGTTTGTAGATCGATTGTATAATATGGGAATCAACAAGCCTTTGGGTCTTCCTATAAGAGGCGAAGGGTTGCCTAAAATTCCATATCCATCTGATCCTGACTGGGATGGTTTGGATTTGCCTTGGATGGCCTATGGTTATGGCGTTGCAATAACCCCATTGCAAACTTTGGCTTTTTACAACGCGATTGCAAATGATGGGGAAATGGTTAAGCCGAAGTTTTTAGAGGAAATCAGCAATTTTGGAAATGTTCCGACCAAGGTTTTTTCAAAGCAAATATTGAATCCTTCTATCTGTTCTGTTGAGACTTTAGAGAAGGTTCAAGGGATGATGTTTAATGTTGTTGATAAGAAATGGGGGACGGGGTATTCAATAAAAGATCCACTGTTGAGTATGGCGGGAAAAACAGGAACTTGTCAAGTAGATTACACTTCAGAAAATGTTCAATATATCGCAAGTTTTGTAGGCTATTTCCCAGCAGAAGAACCTAAATACTCGTGTATTGTTGTAATTCATCGACCTGATAAAACAAAAGGCTATTATGGAGCAACCGTTGCAGCACCAGTTTTCAAGACCGTTGCAAAGAAAATATATAATGATATTCCACATCAAGTGAGTGTCAAGCGCTCTGACCTTATTGCTTTGTCTGAGACAACACAAAGATCAATTTTTAAGACCGTACCTGATGTAGCCGGTATGTCACAAGAAGCAGCGAAAATCAAGTTAGAGGGAATGGGTTTTACAGTTGTTTTGAAAGGGCAAGGAAAAGTTATAAATCAATCCATCAAGCCGGGAGCAAAGATTCAAACCAATCAAAAAATAATTTTAGAGCTTTCATGAAATCACTTCAAGAGATATTATATGGGGTTTCAATGGAAGCAATAGTGGGTTCAACTAGGATTTCTGTAAGTGGGGTTACTTTCGACAGTAGAACGGTAAAAAGTGATTTTGTTTATGTAGCCCAAAAAGGCGTGATTTCAGATGGGCATGACTTTATCACGCAAGCCATTTCAAAAGGAGCTAAAGCTGTAATCTGTGAGAGGATACCACAGGAGTGTGAACAGGGAATCGTTTATGTTAAAGTTGAAAACCCTTCAAAAACACTTGGACTTATTGCATCAAATTTTTATGACAATCCCTCCAATAAATTGACTTTAATCGGTATTACTGGAACCAATGGAAAAACGACTATCGCTAGTTTACTCCATGCTCTATTTACTTTTGAAGGTTATGATTGTGGTTTGCTCTCTACAGTGAAAATTGTTTATGGTTCCAAGCAGTTTGAAAATTTACATACGACTCCTGATGCTGTTTCAATTAATAAGCATTTAGTGGCAATGGTTCAGTCAGGTGTTACTCATTGTTTTATGGAAGTTTCATCGCATGGTATTGCCCAAAATAGAATTGAAGGCTTAAATTTTTCAGGGGGAGTTTTTTCAAATTTGACTCACGATCATCTGGATTATCACGGAGATTTTAAGAGCTACCGCGACATAAAAAAGCGATTTTTTGATCAATTACCAAAGACTGCTTTTGCATTAACCAATCTGGATGATAAGAATGGAACTTTTATGCTACAGAATACAGAAGCTAAAAAACATTCATATGCAACACAACAACAGGCAGATTTTAAAGGACAGATTTTAGAATGTCAATTTTCAGGGATGTTGCTCAAAATTCAAATGCAAGAAGTATGGACTAGTTTAATTGGCTCATTTAATGTTCAAAATATATTGGCAGTTTATGCTGTGGCAAGCCTATTGGAACTTCCCAACTTATCCATTTTAAAGAGAATTAGTGAATTGAAGAGTGTGGACGGAAGATTCCAGACGCTTCAGGCTCCAAATAATATCACGGTGGTCATTGATTATGCCCATACACCGGATGCTTTGGAAAATGTATTACAAACGATAGAAACAATTAGAACACGTAACGAAACATTAATAACCGTTATCGGTTGTGGTGGAAATCGAGATCAAGAGAAACGCCCCTTGATGGCCGATGCTGCTGTGAGGTATAGTGATAAAGTGATATTCACTTCGGATAATCCAAGAGATGAGGACCCTGGTCGGATCATTTCAGAAATGATGAAAGGAGTTCCTGCTGAACACTATAAAAAGGCCTTAAAAGTAACCCTTCGTGAAGAAGCTATTGCAATGGCGGGACAGTTGGTTCAACGAGGGGATATCGTGCTTATTGCAGGAAAAGGACACGAAACCTATCAAGAAATTAAGGGTAAGCGATTTCCGTTTAGTGATTTGGAAATGGCAAAACAGATTTTTTTAAACACCGATTAACGATGCTGTATTATTTGTTTGAATTATTAGAAAAATTATACCAACTCCCAGGAGCAAGTGTATTTCAGTATATCTCATTTAGAGCCGCAGCTGCGGTTATTATTTCAATGGGGTTTTCAATGGTTTTTGGCGCAAAAATAATAGGGTATTTAAAGCGTCAACAAATAGGAGAATCCATTAGAGATCTCGGCTTAGAGGGGCAAAAAGAGAAAGAAGGAACTCCAACCATGGGAGGGTTGATTATTATATTGAGCACACTAATTCCTGTACTTCTTTTGGCTCGTTTGGAGAATGTATATATTCTTCTTTTGTTGGTTACGCTCGTTTGGATGGGTTTCATTGGTTGGGTAGATGATTATATAAAGATCTTTAAAAAAAATAAAGAGGGGTTACAAGGTAAATTCAAAATTATCGGACAAGTGCTGTTGGGTGTTTTTGTAGGAGCAACACTCTATTTCAATTCAGAGGTGACCGTAAGAACGGATGTCGTTGCATTAAATGAAGTTGAAAATGCTATTGTTAAATCTGTAAATCAGAATATTAAAGCAACACTCACCACAATCCCTTTACTAAAAAATAATGAGTTTGATTATCAATCATTGATTGGTTGGATGGGCGATTCTTCTGAAAGCTATACTTGGTTAGTTTTTATTCCTATTGTAATTTTTATCATAACCGCTGTTTCCAATGGTGCCAATTTAACCGATGGAATTGATGGATTGGCAGCAGGAACATCTGCTATTATTGTTTTTGCATTGGGCATTTTTGCTTGGGTTTCTGGGAATGTGAATTTTGCTTCTTATTTGAATATCATGTACATCCCCAATGTTGGGGAAATCTCCATTTTTATTGCTGCCTTTCTAGGAGCTTTGATTGGATTCTTATGGTATAACACTTATCCTGCACAAGTTTTTATGGGGGATACAGGAAGTTTAGCCATAGGGGCGGTGATTTCTGTAATTGCGATAATTGTGAGAAAAGAATTATTGATTCCTCTATTGTGTGGCGTATTTTTTATCGAAACCCTTTCGGTTATTTTACAAGTGAGTTACTTTAAATATACCCGATCTAAAACAGGGGTAGGTCAACGTATTTTCAAAATGTCTCCCTTACATCATCACTACCAGAAACTTGGATTTCATGAAAGTAAAATTGTGGCTCGTTTTTGGATTGTAGGAATTGTTCTAGCTGTCCTGACCATCGTAACCTTAAAACTAAGATAATGCAAGAAAAGATCGTTGTTTTAGGAGCAGGAGAAAGTGGAATTGGAGCGGCATTATTGGCAAAAAAGAAGGGTTTTGATGTTTTTCTTTCGGATAAAAATAATATTGCAGAAGAGTTGCAAGTCCTATTAAATAAAGAGTCAATCGGTTGGGAAGCTGGAATGCATTCGCTTGAGTCCATGAAAGGAGCTCGTACAGTTGTGAAAAGCCCGGGAATTCCGGATACCCTCCCCTTGATACAAGACTTAAAGAAACAAGGGAGCACCATAATTTCTGAAATTGAATTTGCCTCTCAATATACCCATGCCACTTTGATTGGAATTACGGGGACAAATGGGAAAACTACCACTACGATGCTTACCTATGAAATGTTGAAAAATGCTGGGTTGAATGTGGGTTTAGCAGGAAATATTGGAACCAGTTTTGCACGACAAGTTGCACAAGAAGAGTATGATTATTATGTCCTAGAAATTAGCAGTTTTCAGTTAGATAATATTAGAAATTTCGCCCCTCATATTTCAGTAATTACCAATATTACGCCAGATCATCTCGATCGATATCAATATAGTTTAGAGGAATATATTCAAGCCAAATTGAAGATTTCCCAAAATCAATCTCAAAAGGATTTTATTCTCTTCAATGTTGATGATCCAATTTTAAGTGAAGCGCTTTCTAATCATCAAAGTAAAGCGATAAAAATTCCCTATGGTTTTAAAAATCAAAATCAGGGGGTAACCCACAAAAACAATCATTTTGTATTTAAACAAAAAAATAAAGAAGTCATGATCAATACAGCTCAATTTACCTTAGCAGGAAGACACAACCTTTTGAATGCCATGGCTGCAGCAACAATTGGCAGTTTGTTGGACATTAGCAAAGAAAGTATAAGAGACAGTCTGACACATTTTAAAGGAGCTCCGCATAGAATGGAAAAAGTCTTGACCATTCAACGTGTAAACTATATCAATGATTCCAAGGCCACAAACGTGAATGCAACTTATTTTGCACTTGAGAGTATCGGTACTCCTTTGGTTTGGATTGTAGGAGGGGTCGATAAAGGGAATAATTATGATAGCCTTTTACCTTTAATTAGAACGAAAGCTAAAGCCATTATTTGTTTAGGAGTGGATAATCAGAAACTCAAAGATACTTTTGAAGGGATCACGGATATTTTTATTGAAACACAGTCGATGACGGAGGCAGTTAAAATTGCACATAAAGTCGCGGCACCCAAAGAGACAGTTTTGTTATCTCCTGCGTGCGCAAGCTTTGATTTGTTTAAAAATTATGAGGACAGAGGAGATCAATTTAAAAGTGCAGTAAGAAATTTATAAATTATGTTTCAATCATTAAAAGGCGATAAAGTATTATGGGGGATTTTGGCACTGTTAGCCATATTTTCCTTTTTGCCTGTTTTTAGCGCAAGTTCAAACCTAGCCTATGTTGTAGGGAGAGGAACCCCTTGGGGTTATTTGGTCAAGCATTTCATGATTTTGAGTATCGGGTTTGTTTTAATGTTTTCAGTACATAAAATCCCGTACAATTATTTCAAAGGGATTTCTATTTTAATGCTCCCGGTGGTAATGTTATTATTACTCTACACAGCCAGTCAAGGAACGGTCATTCAGGATGCCAATGCAAGTCGCTGGATTCGAATACCGATTATTGGACTGAGTTTTCAGACCTCAACATTAGCATCGGTAGTTTGTATGGTCTATGCCGCTAGTTTCTTTTCGAAATATAAAGACCAATCGAAATCTTTTAAAAACTCTTTGCTTCGATTGTGGCTTCCAATCTTTATTGTTGTTTTATTGATTTTCCCTTCAAATTTATCGACTGCAGCCCTTTTGTTTTTGATGGTTTTGATAGTTTCATTCATAGCGGGTTATCCAATGAAATATTTACTAGCTATTTGTGGTACAGGTTTGGCAGCGGTTTTATTGTTTTTTCTCATGGTTAAAGCTTTTCCTGGTGTTTTTCCCAATCGTGTAGACACATGGATGAGCCGAATTGAAAACTTTAGTAGTGGAAAAAGTTCTGATGGTAATTATCAAGTAGAGCGTGCCAATACTGCGATAGTTTCAGGAAAAATATTTGGAGTGGGTGCGGGAAAGAGTAGAATGAAAAATTTTTTACCGCAAAGCTCATCAGATTTTATTTATGCCATCATTGTAGAGGAGTTTGGTTTGATAGGAGGGATCGGTCTTATTGTTCTTTATCTATTACTGCTTTTTAGGATTGTAGTTATTGCACATAAGGCTAATGGCATGTTTGAAAAGCTTGTTGTTATCGGGTTGGGAATACCCATTATTTTTCAAGCTTTTATTAATATGGGAGTTGCTTTACAGGTTCTTCCAGTGACTGGACAAACTTTACCCATGATTAGTAGCGGTGGAACTTCAGCATGGATGACTTGTATTGCTATGGGGATCATATTGAGTGTGAGTGCTAAAGAAGAAAGTGAAGAAGAATTAGATTTTGAAAATACTAGTGAAATCAATCCAATAAGTATATTAAGTGAAACCATATAAACTTATCGTATCGGGAGGAGGTACTGGGGGGCATATTTACCCTGCCTTGGCGATTGCTGAAGCTTTTAAAGCGCAGTTTACCACGGAGGATATCTTATTTGTTGGTGCGAAAGGGAAAATGGAGATGGAAAAAGTTCCCAAAGCTGGTTTTGAGATTAAGGGGATATGGATTAGCGGTTTTCAACGTTCACTTTCTTTTCAAAATATTTTATTTCCCTTAAAGATTTTCGTTAGTTTAATCCAATCGTTTTTCATAATTAAAAAATTTAAGCCTACTGTAGTGGTGGGTACAGGTGGTTTTGCTAGTGGTCCTTTGTTGCAAATGGCACAGTGGCTCAATTTGCCAACACTGATTCAGGAACAAAACTCTTATCCGGGAATTACAAACCGTATTTTGAGTAAAAAGGTGGATAAAATTTGTGTAGCCTACGAGGGAATGGAGCGTTATTTTCCTCAATCTAAAATAAGATTGACCGGAAATCCCATTCGCCCCATAATGTTAAATGATAGCATTACACCTGCTATAGGAAAATCATTTTTTGGATTAAATCCAGAGAAAAAGACTTTGGTGGTTATTGGAGGAAGTTTAGGGGCAAAACGAATTAATGAGTTGGTTGCTACCCAAATTGAGTTCTTCAAAAGTCATTCCCTTCAGGTCATTTGGCAATGTGGGGCATTGTATTTTGAAAAGTATAAGAAATTTGCTCAAGGGGATATAGTCGTTCGACCCTTCGTGTATGAAATGGAGCAACTCTATGCGGCTTCTGATCTCATAATCTCTAGAGCTGGAGCAGGGAGTATATCGGAATTGAGTTGTGTAGGAAAACCATTACTCTTAATTCCATCCCCCAATGTAACTGCAAATCATCAATTCCACAATGCGCAGGCTTTAGTAAAAAAAAGTGCTGCCTTGCTGTTAGAGGAGAAGGAGTTGGATTCAAAATTCCAAGAGGTTTTTGGTACTTTGATAACCAACCAATCCCTTAGTGGGGATATGCAAAGAGAATTGAAGGCATTGGCTAGACCCAATGCGGTACAAGATATAATCGAAGAAATAATAGATTTAGTATGAAAAAACAAGGCATACAGACGTATTATTTTATTGGTATTGGAGGTGTGGGAATGTCTGCTTTAGCTCGTCTATGTAAAAGACAAGGACATGAAGTTTTTGGTTATGACAAAACGCCTTCCTCGGTAACAAAAGATTTAGAGCAAGAAGGAATACTTATCACCTATGATGGATCTATGGAAGCGCTCCCAAAAGAGGTGTTAGGTGCTGACATTGAGGTTGTTTATACCGCTGCAATTTCAGAAGATCACCCTCAATTAATGTACTATGCCTCCAAAGGAAATCGAATTAGAAAACGTGCAGTTTTTCTAGCGGATTCTATTCAAAATAGTAAGGTTTTGGCTGTAGCTGGGACCCATGGAAAAACAACAACATCAGCAATTTTAACACATATTTTTTCAGTAACGAAGCAATCGTTTTCTTCTTTTATGGGTGGCTTTTTGAATGGTAATGATTCCAATTTAATCGGAGAAGGAGATGAATTTATGATTGTAGAGGCCGATGAATATGATCGTTCTTTTTTAAAATTACATCCCAGTATTGGGAGTATAACTTCGATGGATGCAGATCATCTTGATATTTATGAAACTGCAGAGGCATTTGAGGCTGCCTTTGTTCAATTTTCCCAACAGATTGAGCATAATCTTATTCATGCCTATGGTCTTCCTTTAATGGGATTGACATTCGGTATTGATGTTGAGGCCGATTACAAAGCATTTAATATCCACTACAGAAATATGGGGTATAGTTTCGATTTGAATACCCCAAAAGGTCTCTTTAAAGAAATTACTTTCAATCAAATAGGCAAACATAATATCACGAATGCAGTTTGTGCTATTGCTATGGCAGATCAAGCGGGAATTCCAATGGAATCTACATTAAAGGCGTTAGAAACATTCCCGGGCGTATATAGACGAATGAATGTTTTTGAATGGAAAAACGCACTGGTGATTGATGATTATGCGCACCATCCAACAGAAATCAGAAAAGTATTTGAAACATTGAAAGAGTGTTTTTCAGGGCAAAAAAACTGTGTGATTTTTCAGCCCCACTTATTTTCAAGAACTCAAGATTTTCTGGATGGCTTTCTAAGAGTTTTAGCAGCCTTTGATGAGGTGATTTTATTAGACATTTATCCCGCCAGAGAGGAACCTATTCCGGGTATTAGTTCGCGTAAAATTTTAGAACATCTAAAGCACTCCAATAAAAAGTTAATAGAAAAAAAAGAGATAAAAGAAGTAATGGAGTCTAGTGAGGCAACTGTTTTTGCATTCTTAGGAGCTGGAGATATTGGGGTAGAAGTTCAATCCTTGAAAAATCAATTCGTCATAAAATGAAGATAAACAAAGCTTATTTTTTTCTTGCTTTCATGCTGCTTGTTTTGGCTGGAGTTTCATGGTTTTCTATGCAACGTAATCAAGTTCGAGAAAAGGAAAATGTTTGGGTTGAGTTTACCCAACCCCCCCGTTTTTTAGACACGATTTCGGTTAATAAAATGTTAACACAAAACTGGAGTGCAAAGTCAGTTCAGGAGAAAGAAAGTTTAGATTTGAGTATGCTAGAAGACCAATTAAAGCGTGTTGACGCGATTGAAAATGCTGAAGTTTTTATGCTCCTCAGTGGGGGCTTGGCGGTATCCATTACAGAACGAATACCCACATTTATCATTGAATCGAACCCTACACTTTTTGGTGATGCAAATGGAGCGGTTTTTCCTTATGTTGCTTTTGAGGATCTTGAGCTTCCTGTTTTTAAAACCGATAATTCCTCGTCTACTCTTGTTTCGACAGCTAGCTTAATAGAAAAGCTAAAGTTGGATTCTTTTGTGAGAAAAGAGTTGGAAACACTCTACTTAGAGGGATCAACCTATAAGATGCAGTTAAAATCCTATCCCTTTGAAGTGGTTTTAGGAAGTCCCTCCTTGTTGAATGAAAAAATAGAAAAGTTAAAAGTTTTTTGTGCTTTTCAGAATGTTCAAGATAGTTTAAGTGGATATCAAAAAATTAATTTAACCTACTCAAACCAAGTAGTTGCTACAACACCTTAAAATTATGAAACAAACAAATATTTCAGTCGGACTCGATATCGGTACAACCAAAATTGTTGCTTTAGTTGGAAAGAAAAATGAATTTAATAAGGTTGAAATCCTGGGAATGGGTAAATCCAAAAGTCTTGGAGTTCATCGCGGGGTGGTCAATAATATTACTCAAACCATTCAGTCTATTCAGCAGGCGGTTGAGCAAGCAAGAATAGATTCAAAACAAGAAATTCATGATGTGGTGGTCGGAATTGCGGGACAACACATTAGAAGTATTCAACACAGTGATTACATCACACGCGAGAATCCTGAGGAAGTGATTGATGAAGAGGATATTCAAAAATTAATTCAACAGGTGTATAAATTAGTTATGCTTCCTGGAGAGGAAATTATTCATGTGTTACCGCAAGAGTATAAAGTGGATGGACAAGGTGAAATAAAAGAGCCTATAGGAATGCACGGGGGTCGTTTGGAAGCTAATTTTCATGTAGTGGTTGGACAAGTTTCTTCCATTAAAAATATTGGAAGGTGTATCAAAAGTGCTGGTCTAAATATGGCTAATATCACTTTGGAGCCTTTGGCTTCTTCGGAGGCAGTTTTGAGTTATGAAGAAAAGGAAGCTGGAGTTGCCTTGATCGATATAGGAGGTGGAACTACTGATTTAGCTATTTTTAAAGATGGTATTATCCGTCACACGGCTGTTATTCCTTTTGGGGGAAATGTAATTACAGAAGATATTAAAGAAGGATGTTCTATCATTGAGAAGCAGGCAGAATTGTTGAAAACCAAATTTGGCTCAGCCTGGCCGGGTGAGAATAGAGATACTGAAATTGTCTCAATACCGGGTTTACAAGGGAGAGACCCCAAAGAAATTTCTTTGAAAACATTATCTAAAATAATTAATGCTCGTGTTGTTGAAATTATCGAACAGGTTTTCTTAGAAATTAAAAATTACGGGCACAATGAACAAAAGAAAAAATTGATTGCAGGTATAGTCCTTACCGGAGGCGGGAGTCAATTAAAACATTTGAAACAACTTGTGGAGTATATCACTGGGATGGATACTCGTGTGGGATATCCAAGTGAGCATTTGGCTGGAGATACCCAAGAGACTGTGTCAAGTCCACTTTTTGCAACAGCAGTAGGTCTTTTGATGAATGCATTAGAGCATAACACCTATGAAGCGGAAGAAGTAGTTTTGGAAAGTGACCAGAATGAAGCCCAAGCAGAAGAGGCACCCGATCCAAAAGACGTAGCGATGAAACGAAAGTCAATTTTAGATCGTTTTGGAGAAAAATTAAAAGAGTTTTTAGATAATGCATAATCAATCAGATACTATGGATCAGGAAGGAACAAAGGGAATAAACTTTGATTTACCCAAAAATAGAAGCAATGTAATTAAAGTACTTGGTGTTGGTGGAGGTGGAAGTAATGCAATCAATTATATGTTTCAACAAGGAATCAAGGGAGTTGATTTTATTGTAAGTAACACTGATGCTCAGGCTTTGACTGAAAGTGGTGTACCCACTAAAATTCAGTTGGGTGCAAGTCTTACTGAAGGTCTGGGAGCAGGGGCAAACCCCGAAGTGGGGGAAAGAGCGGCTGTGGAAAGTAAGGATGAGATCCAATCCATACTTTCAACACAAACTAAAATGATTTTTATTACCGCAGGAATGGGGGGAGGAACAGGTACTGGAGCTGCACCCGTGATTGCAAAAATGGCAAAATCATTAGATATTTTGACTGTAGGAATTGTAACAATGCCCTTTCAGTTTGAAGGAAAACTGCGCTTGGAACAAGCTCAAAAAGGCTTAGAGAAAATTAAAGCCTCTGTAGATGCACTCATTGTGATCAACAATAATAAATTAAGAGAAGTTTATGGAAATCTTGGTTTTAAAGCGGGTTTTGCTAAGGCAGATGAGGTTTTAGCTACTGCAGCACGAGGTATTGCAGAAGTCATAACCCATCATTATACTCAAAATATTGACCTTAAAGATGCCAAAACGGTTTTGACTAATTCCGGTACTGCAATCATGGGATCTGGATCAGCATCTGGGAGTAATCGAGCTCAAGAGGCAATTGTAAAAGCGCTCGATTCCCCCTTATTAAACGATAATAAAATCACAGGATGTAAAAATGTATTGTTACTTATTGTTTCGGGTACGGATGAGATTACCATCGATGAAATTGGGGAGATCAATGATTTTATTCAAACGGAGGCTGGTAATCATACCAATATCATTATGGGAGTTGGTGAGGATGAAACATTAGGGAATGAAGTTTCGGTTACTGTTATAGCGACTGGATTTGGTCAAGAGCAACAAAATGAAATTTCCAATACGGAAGCTAAAAAGATAATTCATACGCTTGAAGATGAGCAGAAAATGGAGCATGACCTCTCTGAAAAGTCCGATACTGAAACTGTTATAAATTCTTTTGAGGTGGATGGGGAATTTGAACAAAAGAGATCCATTCCAAATTTGAAATCAAACCCATCTCAAGAACAAGACCCTTTAATTGATTTAAATGCTATTCTTTATGATATTGAAGTGGACAGTGAAATTGTTCCCAATGGACTCTCAGAAAAGCAAATTCATATGCTTATTGAGGAGGAGGAAGAAGCGCCAATGCTTTTTACAACTCCAGAGTCTGACATTTCAGTAATAAATGATGAAAGTGTAGAGGTAGATAGTGAAATCAAATCACCTGATGAAGATGTAGTGGTACCAGAAATGGAATCGATCGAAGAAAAATTAGAAATCACCACTTCTGAATCGCCTCTAGAGATTTTAGAGAATGATCCTACTGAAGAAGAAACAGAAATCAATCCAGTAGCCCTCTCGTTCGAGACTCAAGATGATGGAGATGAAATAAATAATGTTAGCACTTTTTTTGAGCCACAATTTGAAGCGGTCTCTGAAGTATCAGATTCAGAAGACCCAAATAAAATGGAAGTGACAGCGTCTGAGAATGCAATTGAAGAAGAGTTTATGATCAACGAAGTCTCCTCGCTTCTTTCAGAAATAGATGTTGTTGATCCTGAAATTGTAGCACATAAAAGTCAATTTCAAATGGATTTTGAATTGCCTTTTGTTCAAGAAACAGATCAAAAGTCAATTGTTTTTCAGTCAGAGGAAAATAAAGTGGAGGACAGCGCATCCAATCTTCAGCAAGAATTAGAGGAAGCTTCTTTAGAGGTTAAGTTTGAGATTAAAGATGAGTCTATTGAATTAAAAGAGGAAAAGGATGTTATTAAAGAAGAAACAGCAGCGGTTGGTGCAGCAACAAATCCTTTTGAACAGTCTATTGATCAGACGATAATAGAACAAAGTGAAAAGCGAAAAGAACATTTAAAGGCTTTTAATCATAAATTCAAACACCAACTACAACGCGTGGATGATATGGAAAAAGAGCCTGCCTATAAGCGACAGGGATTAGATATAGATGCTGAAGCACCCAGTGCTCCTTCTCGTGTTTCTTTAGACAATAATGGAGACGATGATCTACAATTGCGCTCCAATAATTCATTTTTACACGATAACGTAGATTAAAAAAAAATATGGGAGTTTTAAGTAATTTGACAGAAGAAATAAAAAGCGCTATGCGTGCCAAGGATAGTTTGAAATTAGAGGCACTTCGTGCAATAAAGTCAGCTGTTTTATTGGCACAAACCTCAGGAGGTGGTGCAAATGAATTAAGCGATGATGAAGCGATAAAGTTATTGCAACGCTTGGTAAAACAAAGAAAAGAAAGTGCGGCAATTTTCAAGGAGCAACAACGACCTGATTTGGCAGAGCCAGAAGAAGCTCAAGCAGAGGTAATCATGGCTTTTTTACCTGAGCAGCTCTCTGAGGAGGCTGTAGAATCGATAATTGATGAAATCATTCAAAAAATAGGGGCTGCAAGCATGAAGGATATGGGGAAAGTCATGGGGATGGCTTCAGGTCAATTAGCAGGTAAAGCGGATGGAAAATTGATTGCAACATTGGTAAAGCAAAAGCTAGGTGCTTAAATTCATGCTCCCGCTTTGTAATTCTGTTGGATAGCATTAAATTTGTATTGATTTTAGTAGCAAAGGAAATGTAATGTCGAAAACAATTCCGTTTTAACTTTTAAGATTTAAACTGGCCCAGTAGTTCAACTGGATAGAATATCAGATTTCGGCTCTGAGGGTTAGGGGTTCGAATCCTCTCTGGGTCACTTTTAAAACTTCCATTCATTTAATGACTTTATTTTTTCAATTAATTGATTATCTTAATCTTTTAACTCAACTTAAAATGTTGTTTTTTCATGAATACAAAAGATGTGCTAATCCATAAAGATCTTGCTGAAAAAGTTCTGTTAAGACTTTATGGAATTCAAGGGAAGGCATTGCCTTTAACCGGAGAAGTGGATTTTAATTTTAAAATTACAACTTCAGAAGGTGCATCTTACATTCTAAAAGTTTCTCGGCCCAATATTTCGTTGTCGTATTTAGATTATCAGCAAAAAATCTTGATACATCTAGAGTCTAAATCTATGCCGATTGAAACCCCAAAAGTGTTTCTTGATAAACAAGGTGAACAAATTTCATCTTTTAAAGATGAGAAAAATCGAGTGCGTTATGTTCGTTTGCTCTCATGGATTTCTGGAAGAGTTTGGAGCCAGGTACATCCTCATATGGCTGATTTACGTTTTGGTTTAGGGTATTTGGGAGGTTCCATAACGGAGGCATTACTTGATTTTGACCACCTAGAGGCGAAACGTGCCTTTGAGTGGGATATCGCACAGGCGTTTTGGGTTGAAGAGTTTTTTCCTCTTTTTAACAATAAAGAGCAGGAAGTTGTAATCCATTTTTTAGAATTGTTTAAATCTTATGGGACGGGTTATAAAGTCTTACGGAAAAGTGTAGTGCACAATGATGCAAACGATAACAATATTCTCGTTACGGATACTATTGATGCTCCTTCTGTACAATCTTTAATCGATTTTGGAGATTCAATTCATACTCAAGTCATAAACGATTTAGCAATCAGTTGTGCCTATGGAATCATGCAGCAAAAGGATCCATTAGAGGCAACTTTTTCCATCATCAGTGGGTACCATAAAGCCTTTCCTTTAAAGGAAGAAGAGCTTTATTATTTGTATGGCTGTATTGCAATTCGTCTCGTAATATCAGTAACGAAATCAGCCATTAATAGAAAAGCAGAACCCGAAAATGAATATTTATTGATCAGTGAAAAGTCTGCTTGGGAGCTTTTATATAAATGGAGGCAAACCAATGCAGAGTTTGCTCATTATAGTTTTAGAACTGTCTGTGGTTTCCCTGCACATCCGAAACGAATCGAATTTAATCGTTGGGCACTCAAAGAAAAATTAAAACTTAATTCATTATTTCCCTCACTGAATAAATCTGAGGTTTTACTTCTGGATTTGAGCGTTTCTAGTACTTGGATTGGGCAATCCATTGAGTTTAACGACCTTGATTTATTTCAATTTAAAATAGAACAGTTACAAAAGAAAAATCAGGATAAAATCCTTTCAGGAGGATATTTGGAGCCAAGACCTTTATATACTTCATCAGCGTATGATAAAGTGGGAAATTCAGGAAATGAAAGTAGATCCATTCACTTAGGGGTTGATTTCTGGGTTTCAGAGGGGACGCCAGTTCATGCTCCTTATCAAGCTAAGGTTGTCATGTCAGTCATCAACCAAGGTGACAAGGCATATGGTGGTCTGATTATCCTTCAGCATGAAGAAGAAGGTGTTTTGTTTTTTTCTCTTTACGGTCATCTTTCGGAAAAAAGTATTTCAGAACAACCCATAGGGAATACTGTTGCTAAAGGAGAAAAATTTGCTGAGATTGGGAATCGATATGAAAACGGAAACTGGGTGCCTCATTTACATTTTCAATTGATGTTATCATTGCTTGATTTTCAAGACGATTTTCCGGGTGTTGTCTATCCAAACCAAAAGGAGATATGGAGTGGGTTTTGTCCTGATCCCAATTTACTTTTTAAAAGTAAAGCCCTACTGCATAAAGAAGAAATTAAAATAGATAAAATTAAATCGGATAGACGAAGCTACCTTGGAAAAGGAATGAGTTTACAGTATGAGGAACCGCTTCATATTGTGAGAGGAGAAGGAGTTTATTTATTTGATGATCAAGGAAGGAAATATATCGATACGGTCAATAATGTTGCTCATGTAGGACATGAGCATCCCAAAGTTGTAAAGGCCGGTCAGTCACAAATGGGGGTACTCAATACTAATTCGAGATATTTACACAATAACATTACCCACTTAGCAAAAACACTTGCTCAGACGTTACCCTCTGAGCTATGCGTACTACATTTTGTCAATTCTGGAAGTGAAGCCAATGAGCTAGCATTGAGAATGGCAAAAACCGTCACAGGATCAAAAGAAGTAATTGCTTCAGAGATTGGGTATCACGGTAACACAAACAGTTGTGTCGATATTAGTTCTTATAAATTTGATGGAAAAGGAGGGAAGGGCAAACCTGAAAATACCCATATTTTTCCTTTACCCGATTCTTTTCGAGGTAAATATTGTGGGGAAAATACAGGATTACAGTATGCGAATGAAGTTCAGTCATTAATAGATAAAATTCAAGCTCAAAATAAGGAGGTGGGCGCTTTTATTATTGAGCCCATCATCAGTTGTGGGGGGCAAATTGAATTGCCTGAAGGATTTTTGAAAGCAACTTATTCCATGATAAAAAATGCGGGGGGTCTCTGTATTTCTGATGAGGTTCAGACGGGTTGTGGGAGAATGGGAAGTACTTTTTGGGGGTTTCAGTTACACGATGTTGTTCCGGATATTGTTACGATAGGAAAGCCGTTGGGAAACGGACATCCCGTAGCCGCAGTTGCTTGTACTCAAGAAATTGCTCAGCAGTTTGCCAATGGGATGGAATTTTTCAACACTTTTGGAGGAAATCCTGTTTCATCTGTCATTGCCAGTACGGTAATTGAAATTGTTATTGAGGAAAAACTGCAGCAAAACGCTTTGGAGGTAGGCGGGTTCTTAAAAGAGGAATTATTGAAATTATCACGCGTTTATCCAATTTTAGGCGCTGTTCGAGGGCAAGGTTTATTTTTAGGAATTGAGCTTGTAGATGTACTTAAAACCCCTCTTGAGCGTCAAGCGACATACCTTGTAAACAGGATGAAGGATTATGGATTCCTGATGAGTTCTGATGGACCCGATCACAATGTTATTAAGATCAAACCACCCATGGTTTTTTCAAAACAAAATGCAATACAATTGATTCACACCTTGGATGAAATTCTATCAGAGGATTTCTTGCACCTGATATAATTAAAGAGACATTTTTTTTTGTATATTTAACTAACTTTATTTTATAAGAAATGAATGAACTACTAATTGTTGGAATCGGTGCTTTTGTTCTCGTTGGGGGTGTTATTCTATATGCTGTAGTTTCAACCGCTACGGGCATGGAAGAAGATAAAAATAACAATTATATCCCCGATTGGATTGAGAAAAAATTTCCTAGCATTTTCAAATCAGGAAAAGATCTAGAATAACCTTCGAGACTAAAGCTTTATTTTTATTTGATATTAAAGAACAATATTTCCTTAATAATTGAGTTTGTTAAGTGTTATTACTTTATAAAGAATGAACCTTTCTACCATCAAAACCTGTTACTTTTCACTTTTTTTCCTACTTTTTCAATGGGGGATATCCCAGAATGTTGAAAATCCATGGAAGATTAACTTAGGCGTCAATGTTATTGATACCTATCCTACAGGAGATTCTTCTCCCTATCTAGGGAATTCGGGTGGTTTTTTTGAAGATTTTTTAAATGTTGGTAGCCACTGGAATTTAGGGGGACCCTCGTTTTCCATATCCCGTTATTTAGGCTTTGGACTTTCGCTGGGCTTGCAAGGGGGATTAAACAGCATTAAAAATATAAATGGTGTTACTGACCCTGTTATTTCTTACTATGCAACCGATGCTTTTTTTGGTTTCAATCTGATTAATTCAGGAAGCTTTCGACCCTTTTTAAAAGTTGGATATGGTTTATCAAGTTTTGATATTCGTAATGACATCCTTGAGGGAAGATTATTATCAAAAAACACATCAAAATCAATTCTTGGAGGCGTCGGCTTTGATATAATGCTTGACGAAGCTTTTGGAATTACCTTTCAAACAGAATATAGAAATGCTTTTGAAACTTATGGAACTAACCATTTTCAGCATCAAATTGGAATGTCTTATCAATTTGGGTCGGGGGATATGGATAAAGATGGGGTTCCAGACAAAAAAGATGAGTGTCCAGAAATACCAGGTTTAAAAGAATACAATGGCTGTCCAGATACTGATGGCGATACTGTTATTGACAAGAAAGATAACTGCCCAGAGATAGCAGGTCTAGTAGAATTAAACGGTTGTCCAGACACCGATGGTGATGGTGTCGCCGATCCTGAAGATGCTTGTGTGAATATTCCTGGAAATCCCGAGATGAATGGTTGCCCAGATTCAGATGGTGATGGTATGGGTGATGATGTTGATGCTTGTATTGAAGCGGCAGGTCCCTTGGAGAACAATGGATGTCCTTGGCCGGATCGTGATAAGGACGGCGTTGCAGACAAAGATGATTTGTGTATAGATGAAGCGGGTTCTGAGGCAAATAATGGGTGTCCTGAGCTTTCAAACGAAGTCATGAAAACCATAAATGAATTTGGTTCAAAAATTAATTTTGCTGCCAATAGTGATAAAATATTAGGCAAAAAGATGCGGGCTATACTATTTAAAATCAAAGAGATATTGATGGAAAACCCGCTTGGTAACCTTTTGATCGAGGGCTACGCTTCAGCTGATGGAGATGATGATTATAATTTAGAGTTGTCTGTCAAAAGAGCAGAGGCTGTTAGGGACCTATTAATTGATCTAGGGGTGGCAGAGGAACGCTTAGAAGTCATAGGCTTGGGAGAAACATCTCCTATTGGAAATAACGATTCGCCTCAAGGTAGGGCCGAAAACAGGAGAGTTCAATTTATTTATAAAAATTAGAAACTTTATAAATCCTTCAGAAGCTTTATGTTTTCTGCGGGATTCTTTGCTTTAAAAACATAACTTCCAGCAACAAGGACATCGGCCCCGGCTCTTATTAAAGAAGCTGCATTGGCATCAGTAACTCCACCGTCAATTTCAATCAGACAAGAACTATTATGAAGTTGAATAAGTTCTTTTAATTCCGATACTTTAGCATAGGTGTTTTCGATAAATGATTGTCCTCCAAATCCTGGATTTACACTCATAATACATACCAAATCAATGTTTTGTATAATACTGTTTAGACTTGAAATAGGAGTGTGTGGGTTTAATGCCACTCCAGCTTTCATTCCACAGGACTTGATTTTCTGAAGAGTTCTGTGTAAGTGATTACAGGCTTCGTAATGTACTGTCAAAATTGTAGTTCCTAAATCGGCAAAAGTCTCAATATAACGATCGGGATCTATTATCATTAGGTGAACATCCAGCGGTTTTTTTGCATGTTTTTGAATTGCTGCAAGAACAGGCATTCCAAACGAAATATTGGGTACAAACACACCGTCCATGATATCGATATGAAACCAATCGGCTTCACTAGCATTAATCATTTTAGAATCTCGTTCAAGGTTGGCAAAGTCTGCGGCTAGTATGGAGGGTGCTATTTTAACTGACATTATTTTTGTTTAGTTAGGTAAAGATACAAAAAAGGCAACCCGAGGGTTGCCTTTTAAATTAACCTAGATAGGTTTTTAGAATTTTACTTCTAGAGGTGTGTTTTAATCGGCGAATGGCTTTTTCTTTGATTTGTCTGACACGTTCTCTTGTAAGATCGAATGTTTCTCCAATTTCTTCTAAAGTCATTGCATGTTGATCTCCTAAACCAAAATATAAACGCACCACATCAGCTTCTCTAGGAGTAAGGGTTTCAAGGGCGCGTTCTATTTCTGTCCTAAGGGATTCATGTAAAAGTAATCGATCAGGATTAGGTGATTCCCCACTATTTAGGACATCATATAGGTTTGAATCTTCTCCTTCAACAAGGGGTGCGTCCATAGAGACGTGTCTTCCTGAGTTTTTGAGTGATTCTTTTACATCATTAATGGTCATGTCCAGTTCTTTTGCAATTTCTTCAGCAGAAGGTGCACGTTCATGGGCTTGCTCCAAAAAGGCGTAAGTTTTATTGATTTTATTAATTGAACCAATTTTATTTAGCGGTAATCGTACAATACGAGATTGTTCGGCTAAGGCTTGTAAAATAGATTGACGTATCCACCATACGGCATAGGATATAAATTTAAATCCACGGGTTTCATCAAATCGTTGTGCTGCTTTAATGAGTCCTAAATTTCCTTCATTAATTAAATCAGGAAGGGTAAGCCCTTGGTTTTGGTATTGTTTAGCTACAGAAACAACAAATCGCAAATTGGCTTTGGTTAATTTTTCAAGAGCTATTTGATCTCCTGCTTTTATCCGTTGCGCTAATTCTACTTCCTCCTCAGCAGTAATAAGGTCTACTTTTCCAATTTCTTGTAGGTACTTATCTAGTGAAGCGGTTTCTCGGTTGGTTACCTGCTTGGTAATTTTTAGTTGTCTCATAGTTTAAACGATGTCGTATATAATGGATACGTTCAAAAAATTAATTTGTTACAATAATTTAGAAAAAAATTACTCTTTTTTCTCTGGTCTAGGTAAAAGTGCCTTGCGAGATACTTTTTCTTTACGTGTTCTAGAGTCAATACCAAAGTATTTTACTTCTAAAGTATCTCCCATTTTGACAACGTCACTAACATTTTCTGTACGTTCCCATGCTAGTTCGCTAACATGTAAAAGGACCTCGTTTCCTGGAGCCTCCAGATATTCTACAACAGCACCAAAGTCTAGCATTTTAATTACTTTCACTTGATAGGTGTTTCCAACCACAGGTTTAAAGGTTACCGAATCAATTTTAGCTTCCACCATGGCTATACCTTCTGGTGTTGTTCCTAAAATTTCAATAATACCTTCCTCAGTGACAGGATCTTCTGTAACGACGATCGTACATCCAGATGTTTTCTGAAGCTCTTGAATTACTTTTCCTCCAGGTCCAATAATTGCTCCGATGAAATCGTTAGGAATACGTCGGGTAATCATTTTCGGCGCATGAGTTTTTACCTCTTCATTAGGTGCAGCAATAGTTTCAACAAGATGATCTAAAATATGCAATCTACCTTCTCTTGCTTGATTTAAAGCTTGAGTCATTATATCAAAACGTAATCCTTTAATTTTGATATCCATTTGACAAGCAGTAATTCCGTCAGCGGTTCCTGTAACTTTAAAGTCCATATCTCCTAAATGATCTTCATCTCCTAGAATGTCTGATAGTACTGCAAAACGTTCACCATCTGAAATTAATCCCATTGCAATTCCTGAAACCGGTTTTTTGATTTGAACTCCAGCATCCATAAGGGCCATAGTACCTGCACAAACAGTTGCCATAGAAGATGAACCATTTGATTCAAGAACTTCTGAAACAATTCGTACGGTGTAAGGACAGTTGTCTGGCATTACTTTCTTCAATGCACGTTGAGCTAAGTTTCCATGTCCAACTTCACGTCTTGATGTACCTCTAAGTGGTCTAACCTCTCCCGTACAAAAAGGAGGGAAATTATAGTGCAAGTAAAAAGTTTCTTCTCCCTGATGTGAAGGAGAGTCAATCATATTTGCTTCTCTTGAGGTTCCCAATGTAGTCGTTGCTAATGCTTGTGTCTCTCCACGAGTAAAGAGTGCTGAACCGTGAGTGGAGGGTAAGTAATCTACCTCACACCAAATGGGTCGAATGTCAGTAGTCTTTCTTCCGTCTAAACGAATCCCCTCTTCGAGGACTAAGTCACGGACAGCTTTTTTCTGAGCACTGTTATTGTACTTAGAGATTAATTCGCCTTTTTCTTCAAGGTCTTCTTCAGAAAAACTTTCTTTAGAAGCCTCTTTCACTTCTGAAAATTGCTCTGAACGTTCTGCTTTTGAAAGGCCTTTTTTGGCAATATCGTAATATTTTTGGTAGGTAGCCGAATGGATTTCTTTTTCTAAAGCTTCATCATGATCTTCCTCCTCATAGGTACGAACCACTTTTTTCCCTACGGCTTCTGCTAAAGCGATTTGCGCTTTAATTTGATCTTTAATGGCTTCATGTCCAAATGAGATTGCATCGAGCATCTCTTCTTCAGAAATTTCATCAAATTCTCCTTCTACCATGGCTACAGAATCTGCACTAGCACCAATCATAATATCGATGTCTGATGTGTCTAATTGTTCTCTGCTTGGATTTACAACAAACATACCATCTACTCGAGCCACACGTACTTCAGAAATAGGATACTCAAATGGGATGTCTGAAAGTTGAATAGCTGTTGAAGCTGCAAGTCCAGCTAATGCATCGGGCATGACATTTTCGTCATGCGACATGAGTTGAATCATGACTTGTGTTTCCGCATGATAGTCTTTTGGGAAAAGGGGACGTAACACTCGGTCTACAAGTCGCATTGTTAGTACTTCGCTATCACTAGGGCGTGCTTCTCGTTTGAAAAATCCACCTGGAAATCTACCAGCAGCGGCGAATTTTTCACGGTAATCTACCGTCAAAGGTAAAAAGTCAACGGGGCTGGCTTTACGTGCCGATACTGCAGTTGCTAATAGCATACAGTCTCCCATTCTTACTACAACAGAACCGTCAGCTTGTTTTGCTAATTTACCTGTTTCTATAGTAATTGTTCTCCCGTCTTCAAGACGGATTTCTTGTGTAAATGTTTTTGGAATCATTTTTCATTATTTGGTTAAACTATTGTTGTGTGTTGTTGCAACCAATGAAAAACTAAGATTCGGTAAAGTGGGTAAACTAAATTATTTACGTAAACCTAATTCTTTAACAATCTCACGATAGCGAGTAATGTCTTTAGCTTTTAAATAATCTAGTAAACTACGACGTTTTCCTACCAAACGAACCAAAGAACGTTCCGTATTGTAATCTTTACGATTTGTTTTTAGGTGGTTGGATAGGTGATTGATTCGGTGCGTGAATAAAGCAATTTGCCCTTCTGCAGATCCCGTATCTTTTTCAGATTTACCGTGTTGTTTGAAGATACCTTCTTTAACTTCTTTTGAAATATACATGCCAATATTAATTTTAATGATTATTATGTAGTTCGCTTTTTAACGAGCGGCAAATATACAATATAACCCCTGTAATCCAACAAATTATGTTTAAATTAAATTGGAAAATCCGTCTAATTATTTTCTCACAGGTTGGTTTAGGATCAAATCAAGGTATAGGTTGATTTTATATTTGAGTTCATTCCGATGAGAAATAAAGTCTAAAAAGCCTTTTTCTAGTTGAAATTCACTGGTTTGGAATCCCTCTGGCAATTCTTTACCTGTGGTATCTTTAACTACTCTAGGACCTGCAAAGGCGATGAGTGCTTTAGGTTCTGCAATATTGATATCCCCTAGCATTGCATATGAGGCCGTTGTTCCACCGGTTGTTGGATCGGTACAGAGTGAAATATATGGTAATTTTGCTTCTGCCAATTGGGCGAGTTTTGCTGCAGTTTTTGCCATTTGCATCAATGAAGTTGCAGATTCCATCATACGGGCACCCCCAGATTTAGAAATGATGATTAATGGAAGTTTGTGTTGTATGGCGTAGTCAGCAGCTCTGATAATTTTTTCTCCAACGACAGAGCCCATAGAGCCACCGATGAATCTGAAGTCCATACAAGCAATAACTAATTTATTTCCTTTAGAAGGGCCAACGGCAGTTCTTATGGCATCATATAAGCCCGTTTTTTTGTGGGCATCTTTCAAGCGATCAATGTATTTTTTAGAATCTTCAAATTTTAAAAAATCTTTGGATTTTAATTTTTCATCGAACTCTTCAAAAGTATTATCATCAAAAAGGATTTCAAAATATTCCTTACTGCCAATGTGAACGTGATAATCATCTTCTGGACTTACATAATTGTTTTCTGCAAGTTCATGTGCTTCAATTACTTTTCCTGTAGGAGTTCTGTACCAAAGACCTTTAGGGATATCCTTTTTTTCTTCGGTCTTGGTATGAATTCCTTTCTCACTTCGTTTAAACCAACTCATGCGAAATCGTTTTGCTCAAATATATAAATTAATGAGAACTACAGCGTATTAACGTTGTTTAAGTCTTCAAAGGCTTTAATTAATCTTGCTTTGAAAGTTTCTTCTCCCAAACGCAACCATTTTCTTGGGTCGTAATATTTTTTGTTGGGTTGCTCTGCACCTTCTGGGTTTCCGATTTGTGTTCTTAAATATTCAATATTAGTATTCATATAATCACGAATACCTTCTGTAAAAGCAAATTGTAGGTCGGTATCAATATTCATTTTGATAACACCATAACCAATAGATTCTTTGATTTCTTCTTGAGAAGAACCAGATCCGCCGTGGAAAACAAAGTCAACTGAATTTTCAGGGAGATTGTATTTCTCAGTAATATGTATTTGTGAATTTTTAAGAATTTTCGGAGTTAATTTTACATTTCCTGGCTTGTATACTCCATGAACATTTCCAAAAGCTGCTGCAACAGTAAACTGAGGACTTACTTTACTTAATTCTTCGTAAGCATAGGCCACTTCTTCAGGTTGAGTGTATAATTTGGACACATCAACATCGCTATTGTCTACACCATCTTCTTCTCCTCCTGTGATGCCAAGTTCAATTTCTAAAGTCATTTCCATTTTAGACATTCGAGTGAGATACTCTTTGCAAATGGCAATGTTTTCTTCAATGGGTTCTTCAGATAGATCAATCATGTGTGAGCTAAATAAAGACTTACCATGTTGTGCATAGAATTCTTCGCTGGCATCTAAAAGACCATCAATCCAAGGCAATAATTTTTTTGCACAATGATCCGTGTGAAGAATTACAGTCGCTCCATAAGCATCTGCTAACTCGTGAATGTGTTTTGCTCCAGCAACAGCTCCTGCAATTGCAGCTTTTTGACCTTCATTAGATAAGCCTTTTCCTGCATTGAATTGTGCGCCTCCGTTAGAAAATTGAATGATTACAGGACTGTTGAGTTCTGCTGCGGTTTCAATAACGGCATTGATGGTATCACTACCAATTACATTTACAGCGGGAATGGCAAATGCTTTTGCTTTAGCGAGTTTAAAAACTTCTTGTACTTGTTTTCCGGTTACAACTCCGGTTGGAATAGAATGATTCATTTATATTGGTTTGCGGCAAAAATATTAAACTTATTTGATTCTAGAATGGATAATTGATACCGATATTAAAAACTGCATTTTTTAAGTTGTATTCTGTCCACCATCTTTGCCCAATTGGCAATGCAGGATTATAGGTTTTAAAGCCTGTATCAAAGCGAAATACTAAAAAATCAAAATCATATCGCAATCCAATTCCTGATCCTATTGCAATTTCTGATAAATCTTGAAGTCCTTCAAATTTCATTGCCGAATCCTCCACATCATCCCAAAGATTCCAGATGTTTCCTGTATCCACAAACAGCCCCCCTTTAAGCGGACCAGCAAGGGGGAAACGATATTCAAAATTGAAGGCTAATTTTAAGTTTGCTTCATTAAACTCATTGATATTACTACTGCTTCCTGGACCGAGTTTGTAAGCTTTCCACGCACGATTGTCATTGGATCCTCCCGAGAAAAAAGAACGGGAAAACGGCAAGTTGGTTGAATTACCAAAAGGTATTGCAATTCCAGCAAATGCATGAACGGCAATTACTTGTTCTGGACCAATTCTCCAATGTTTAATGTAGTCTAATTCTGTTTTGATATATTGTGATAGACTCACTCCTCCTAAAATATTTTGGCCTTCTTCATTTTGCTCACTATTAAAACCATTGAGTACCTGATTTAAAAGACTACCCACCCAATCTACTTTCCAACGGAGTTGATAAAAATTTTCATCAAAAATACTTTCCTGACTATTAAGATTTATGCTGAACGAAGAGCCGAGAATTAAATTGTTTGCTGTCAGTCTATCCTGTCGTTCTTTTACTGTATTAATTGTTTTGTACTCGTTATCTTCAACGGTTAATGGAGTTTGATTATTTAACACTGACAAAATGAAATTTGAAGCTCCTTCAGGGATGGAAAGATTATTATTTTCATCCACCCAATCTTGCTGGGTATTAAAGTCTTTCGCAATGCTGTTAAGACGATCGTATGAATTTTTATAAACATTGAAATAGTTAGTTAAGTTTCTGTTGTTTACAAATTCTAGTTCAATCCATTTGAATTGGATTCTTTTTTTAGCGTTGGGTTGCCAATCAAATTGATAGGTTCCCTTAAAGAACTGCTTGTCTAAACCGATATTTTTCTGAAAACTACTACCTACAATGATCTCTGTTTTGGGACTCATAGATTTTGGAATTAATTCATTTTGAACCCCTGGAATTAACAGCCGTGGTAGACTTAATTTTAAATCGGCACCTAACTCAAAGATGTTGAAAAATTGATCTCCAGTTTGGGCAATGTCTCTGGAAGCACCCACCGTATTTTTGATATTGAGTTCTAATAATTCGGCACCTTTAAATACATTTCGAATTCCTAATCCACCTCCCAGTCCTATCCCAAAATCTTGAATGTTTGAGTGAGAAAAATCAAGATCAAAACCGAGAGAAAAGCGTTCTTTGGGAGTAAGAAATAATGAAGCTTTGAGCGCATCTTTTTCCCCAGGGATTGCAGTGTAGCTAATACTGGGATATTTAAAATTCTTTAAACTTGTAAAATAGCGATAGGTAATATTCCGATTTTCATCACTGTAAACGGCATCTTTCTTAATCGCAATTCCAGAAGCTATAGCTTTTGGGCGGTATTTTAATTTCCCCTTACTGTAAATCGTTAATCCCTTATAATTTAATGAATCCGTGAATTGATTAAAGCGATTCTGTTTTTTTAAATCATCAACATAAACTGCAACCTTTTTGACGTAATTTATTTTGTAGGGAATTTCTAGGAGACTGTCGTTAATTCGTTGCTGAATATTATCAATTTGAATACTAACAGGAATTTTTTTATCGAGACCTGCACTATCAATTGCAGCTGTAAATTGAATACTGTTTTGTTGAAAATTATAAATCCCATTATTTCTAAACGACAAAATTAACCGTTCTCTTTCCTCTTCAAATTTTTTGATTTCAAACGGAGTACCTTTCTGGATGAGTTGCTCTGTAAGGTGCTTTTTATAGATTGAATCAATATCTGGAGATTTGATGATGGACTCAATGGATTCAATTTGATATTTATTTTTGGGAAAGATAGAATACTTTAATGCTATTTTATTTCCTTTAATTTTGGTCGTGTCTATGTTCACTTCAACATCAAAGTTTCCCAAATTTTTATAGTATTGGGTAATTCTTTTTTGCGAAGTCTTAAGGGCTGAGCTGTCCAATACAGCAGGTGGTTCCCCAGTTTTTTTTAACCAATTATTAAATAAAACTGCATAATTCTCTAGGGCATCTAACTGTTTGCTTGAGAGTAATTTAATGATGCGCTGTTTTCTTTTATCCTTTTTCTTTAACCAATCATTGAATTTTGATTTTGGATCGGGGTGAGCAATTTCGTATACTATTTTTCCTAGCGGAATGCCAAACACTTTCTTATTGGGCGGAGTAGTGATAATAAAATTAACAGGGTTATTTTTTAAAAGCTGTTCATTTTCAAAGATTTCAGTCTTATCAATCAATAATTCTTGCGTCTTTAAAATACGGGTACCCGAACAACCTTCTAAAATAAAGATCAGTATGATTAGAATGCTTAATTTTGTTACGAGTCGATACACAGTTTGTATTATTTCTCAAAAATAAGTCATTTTTATGGTCAGTAAGAATCAACGGAAACAAATCCTCCAATTAAAGCAAAAAAAGTATCGTTTGAAGTCAGGTCTTTTTGTTGCAGAGGGGGAAAAGGTGGTGGAGGAGTTACTTTCTGCTGCCTGGGAATGTCTCTCTTTATTTTCTATTGCGTCTCATTTTCATCCCCAATCAGTGGAGATTGACACTGCTATAATGAAACAGTTGACTCATTTTAAATCTCCAAGCCCAGTATTGGGTGTTTTTAACATCCCCGAATCCAAACCACTTTTGAGTCAAAAGATCACCATTGCAGTCGATGGTGTGAGTGATCCGGGTAACTTAGGAACAATAATTCGATTATGTGATTGGTTTGGACTTTCTCAATTGATTTGTAGTGCAAAAACAGTTGATTGTTATAATCCTAAAGTAGTTCAAGCTTCAATGGGATCCATTGTTAGGGTAGAGTGTCATTATGTAGCAGATTTAAGTAAGACTTTAATCAATTTCAATAAACCCATTTATGGTGCTGATCTTGAAGGACAGTCTCTTTATAATACCCCTTTTGAGGAAGAGATTAGTATTGTGTTTGGTAGTGAATCTCATGGGTTGTCAGAAGCGATTGAAAAGCAGGTTAAGAAGATCACTATACCTAATTTTAGATCGGGTAGGGGTGCAGAAAGTCTTAATGTAGCCACATCTAGTGCAATTTTTTTAAGCGAAATATTTAGAAGTAGATAATTACTCAAAAGTGATGATGATTGCAATTCCACGACTAAACATCGAATTGATGATTCCTGTCCAAGGACTATCAGGATTTGCATCTGGGATTAATTCATTTTGAAACGAAAATATTCCTCTGAGTGAGGGAGAAAATTTAAAATAATAGAGGTAAAAGTCAAATCCTAACCCCAATTCGTAATTTAAGTTTTGAGCCCTAGTACGGAAAACGTTACTGGAGTTGTCATCCGTGTTTTTACTATTACTTGATAGGTTAAAGTCTGTTGAAAACCCCGCCATTATGAAAGGTCTAAAATTATTTATTCTTTTGGTACTGATCTTTAGAATTAGTGGAAGGTGGATGTAGGTTGATTTTATATCTCTAATCTTATCTGCTTCCTTTTCAAACCCTACAACATCAGGATATTGTAATTCTCGTCTACTGTAATAAAGTCCGGGTTCAAAGCGAAGATTAAAATAGTTATTCAGTCTGAGGTCTCCGATTAATCCAACTGTAAAACCTGACTTTGGAATTACAGCAACATCCTTGTAAAGTAACTCTGAATAGTAATTTTTTACATATTCAAATTTAAAATCATATTGGCTAAATCCCAAAAAATATCCATAATGAATGGGTTTTTGGTCGAAAGTAGGGAGGTTGATAATTCGCTCTCTCACTGTGGGGTATTGCCCAAAAACACCTGCTGAGTAAGTAAAACAGGAGAGCAATAGCAAGAAGTAATATTTGTTACGCTTTTTTCGCAAAATATATGGAAGCAATACCTAAGGTTTGTGGCAGATCTTCTACTTCTATAAACCCATTTTTACTTAAAATATTGTTGAAGGCTTTTCCATGCGGAAATGCAGCTGCAGAATCGGACAGATATTTATATGCACTTCGATCTTTGGAAAACAGTTTGCCTATAAAAGGCATAATGTTTTGAGTGTAAAACATATAGAAAGCCTTTAGTATGTTATTTTTTGGAACAGCCGTTTCTAAGATTACTAAAGTACCATTTGATTTCAGAACCCTAAAAATTTCGGATAAGCCTTTGTCAAGATTTTCAAAATTCCTAACTCCAAAAGCAACTGTTACTGCAGCAAAGCTTTCGTTTTTAAATTGAAGGGATTCAGAATCCCCGAGCTGCATCTCAATACGATTATCTAATTTTTGAGCCAAGACTTTCTCTTTTCCTATTTCCAGCATTCCAGGAGAAATATCGAGGCCTATAATCTTTTCCGTATTTAATTTTGATAGCGCTAAAACTAAATCTCCCGTTCCTGTAGCGATATCTAGAATGGATTCGTGATCTACTTTTTCTAATAAGCGCACCACTTTTTTTCTCCAGATGACATCAACCCCCAGTGTGATAATTCTATTTAAGAGGTCATAGCTTTTAGATATCCCATCAAACATTCGGGTTACTTGCTTTTTTTTTGCCTCAGGATTGTTCTGATTTGGTTTTATTGATTTTTTCATAACAGGCATCAAAGATACTAATTTGACAAGGATGTTTGTTTCAGTTTATCACATGAGTATCTAATATTTGTATATTTGTACTGTATTTCGATACACACCTATGAAAATAATCATTGCAGGTGGAGGTGAAGTTGGTTTTCACCTTGCCAAACTTCTCTCTTTTGAGTCTTTAGATATCATTTTGATTGATACCGATAAAGATCGACTCAACTATGCTGAATCTCACCTAGATATTCGAGGGATACATGGAAACGCAATGTCCCTGGCACTTATGGATGAAGCCCAAGTGGCGAGTTCAGACCTTTTTATTGCAGTTACATCTGAGGAGGCAACCAATATTACCATTTGTGCACTTGCGAAGCAATTGGGAAGTAAGCGAACCATTGCTCGAATTTCAAATATTGAGTTCATTAAGGCCAAAAACGAGATCAGTTTTAAGGAAATTGGAGTTGATGAATTGATTTCACCAGAAGAACTTGCGGCAGCAGAAATTCAGCAACTTCTTGATCAATCGGCTTTTTCTAACAGTTATGGTTTTGAAGAAGGCGCTCTTACCCTTATTGGAACCACTTTGGGAAAAGATGTACCCTTTGTAGGGAAAAGTGTGAAAGAAGCCGCTAATATATTTCCTGATGTTCATTTCATGCCCATTGCAATCCAAAGAAAGGGAACCCAATACACCATGATTCCCAGAGGGGATACCTGTTTTGAAGCAGGAGATACCGCATTCTTTATTACCTTAAAAGAAGGGGTAGAAGAAATTTATAAGCTTACAGGGAAACGCAAGGCTTCGATTAAAAATGTCATGATTTTGGGAGGTAGTCGAATTGGTTACAATACCGCACGTGAACTTTGTGAAAAGAAGTTTAATGTAACCATTATTGAAAAAAATAAGAAAAAGGCTTTCGAAATCGCCGATTTACTCCCCAATGCACTTGTGATTCATGCAGATGGAAGAAATGCTGAGCTTTTGGAGGAAGAAGATCTTTCAACCATGGATGCTTTTATTTCTGTTACAGAAAATTCAGAAACGAATATTATGTCTTGTTTGATGGCGCATTCAAAAAATGTTAAAAAAACGATCGCTCTAGTTGAGAACATGGATTATTTTCAATTATCACACTCGATAGGAATTGATACACTGATAAATAAAAAACTATTAACTGCCAATACTATATTTAGGTACATTCGAAAAGGGGAAGTAGTTGATATGACAACTTTAAATAATCTCAATGCGGAGATTTTAGAGTTTGTTGTCAATGCGAATTCGAAGGTTACAGGATATAAAATCAAAGATCTTGATTTTCCAAGAACAGCTATCATTGGTGGAGTAATTAAGGAGGGAGAAGGAATAATCGCATTGGGTGATTACAAGATAAGAGCAGGAGATCGAATTGTAGTGTGTTGTCTCCCGCGTTCCATAAAGCGCATTGAAAGTTTATTTCTGTAATTCGTATGCATAGCCTTAATTATAAAATTGTCATATTTTTAATGGGGATCTTATTGCTTTTCAATGGAAGCCTTATGTTACTTTCTTCCCTCACAAGTTTTATTTTTAAAGATGGAGTTACTTTTGAGCTGACGCTTTCAGCTTTTTTAGTGCTCTCTACCGGCGCTCTGATGATGCTTTTCGGGAGACAGCACAATAAACAAATCCAAAAGAGAGAAGGATATTTAATCGTAAGTTTAGGATGGGTTTTGATGTCATTATCAGGTACCCTTCCCTATTTACTGACCGCTGCTATTCCTGATTTTACAGCAGCTTTTTTTGAAACGATGTCGGGCTATACCACTACAGGGGCTTCTATTTTAAATGATATTGAGATTATACCCAAAGGGGTTTTGTTTTGGAGAAGCACAACACATTGGATAGGAGGGATGGGAATTATTGTCCTTGCCATTGCGATACTTCCTTTTCTGGGAATTGGAGGAACTCAACTTTTTACTGCAGAAGCGCCAGGTCCGGGGGGTGATAAACTCCATCCAAGGATTACCGATACCGCAAAGCGCCTGTGGCTAATTTATGTAGCCTATACTTTATTGGAGACTTTCCTACTTTATTTTGCAGGGATGTCTTTTTTTGACGCAATAAACCACTCTATGAGCACCCTTTCCACGGGAGGGTTTTCAACCAAAAATGCAAGTATTGCTTTTTGGAATGACCAACCCTTGATTCAGTATATTATTATCTTTTTTATGTTTTTAGCGGGGATGAATTTTGTTTTAAGTTACTATGCTTTTACACGAAAATTTCAAAAAATTATTCGAGACGAAGAGTTCAAAGTATACTTTTCTTTTATCCTTATTTTCACCGTCCTTACAACCTTAATTGTTTTAAATAAAGAGCAGTATTCATTAGTTCAAGGAATTGCATTGGTCAGTCAAGTAGAATCTATTTTTCGCGATGCACTTTTCCAGGTGGTTTCTGTTATTACAACTACAGGATTTGTCTCTACTGATTTCACGCTTTGGACTCCTTTTTTAACCATTGTATTTTTTGGTCTGATGTTTTTGGGGGGATCTTCGGGTTCTACGTCGGGTGGAGTTAAAGTAGTTCGTCATTTATTAATGATTAAAGGTGGTTTTTTAGAATTTAAACGTGCTTTACATCCTAACGCCATCATTCAAGCACGGTACAATAAAAAAATTGTTGGGGATTCAATTTCCTATAATATTCTGGGCTTTTTTATTTTATATATGCTCAGTTTTATAATTGGAGCACTTGGGTTTGGTTTGCTCGATATAGATTTTGAATCTACCATCGGTTTAGCGGCTTCCACCCTTGGGAATGTTGGGCCTGCTTTGGGTGATTTTGGACCCAGTCATAATTACGAAGCCCTTCCTGATGCGGGAAAATGGTGGGCTAGTTTTTTAATGCTGTTGGGACGTCTGGAGCTGTTTACCGTATTAATTTTATTCACTCCTTTTCTCTGGAGGAAACATTAATATCCGTATTTCTTTTTCCAACGGAGTTTCAAAAAATCACGAATACTATTTTCTTTTGAATTATTTCCGGGTTGGTATAGTGTTGTTCCTTTTATTTTTTCTGGAAGAAATTCTTGTTCTGCAAATTGATTTTCAAAGTCATTCGCATATTTATATGCCTCACCATACCCTAATTCCTTCATTAATTTAGTTGGGGCATTTCTTAAATGAAGAGGTACGGGTAGATTTCCGGTTTGCTTTACTTTTTCTTGAGCTGCACCTATTGCCTTATAGGCAGCGTTACTTTTTGGGGAGGTAGCCAGATATAATGCACATTCACTCAGTAAAATTCTACCTTCGGGATATCCTACACTATTGACCGCTTGAAATGTGCTATTGGCAAGCACCAAGGCCGTAGGATTTGCTATTCCAATATCCTCTGCTGCAAGAATGAGCATGCGTCTTGCAATAAAGCTGATGTCTTCTCCAGCCTCTATCATTCGAGCTAGCCAGTAGACCGCTCCATTAGGATCACTTCCACGTATAGATTTTATAAAAGCGGAAACGATGTCGTAATGAAAATCTCCATTTTTATCGAATAAAACGCTATTGGTTTGTACCGTTTTAAAAACGAGATCATTAGTAAGAATTAGGTTTTCTGTACTGTTGGCTTGAATGACCAATTCGAGGAGTGAAAGTAATTTTCTGGCATCACCACCGGCCAATTCAATGAGTGCTTCCGTTTCTTTTAATTCAATAGTATAATTTTTTAGAAAGGAATCTTTTTCAAGAGCATAATAGAGAATTTTCTCTAAATCCTCTTTTTCAAGTGCATTTAGAATATAAACTTGACATCTTGAGAGCAAAGCATTTATTACTTCAAAGCTAGGGTTTTCGGTCGTTGCGCCAATCAATGTAATGATTCCTTTTTCAACAGCGTTTAGTAAAGAATTTTGTTGTGACTTGCTAAATCTATGGATTTCATCAATAAATAAAATGGAGCTTTTTCCAGAAAATAATCCTCCCGAATTTTCTGCTTTATGAATGATTTCTCTTATTTCTTTTACCCCTGCGTTAATGGCTGACAATTGATAAAACGGGCGTTCTTTCTCAAGCGCCAGTAATTGTGCTAAAGTTGTTTTGCCTGTACCTGGAGGCCCCCAAAAGATGAGTGAAGGAAAAACCCCATTCGTTATCATTTGAGTTAAACTTCCTTCTTTACCTACCAAGTGACCTTGTCCGAAATAATCCTGAAGGGATTTTGGACGCATGCGCTCTGCTAGTGGTGTATTCATTTTACGAATATAAGGTTTTAAGGTATTTTAATTAAAATATATCTTTTTGACTCCTATTGTTTTAACTCATTTAATTCCAAAAAAAAACCCACCTGAAAAGGTGGGTTTTAAACTTATTCTAGTTTTTATTAGTAGCTGGTAAAAGCAGCAGTCACATCAAAAAACTCAGGAAGAGGAGATGGAATGTTATCATTCGCATCTACTTCTTCTTGTGGGTAAAGAAATCTTTGAGGGAAATCCGAAGCTCCAGTACTACCTGTGGGCTTATTTGGAACACCAATAAAGTTTCTTGTTCTTCTTAAGTCGTGAAACGTTACTAATTCACCAATTAAAACTAAATACTTTTCTTCAAGAATTTGTTTTAGTAGAGTTGCACCACTTGCAGCTGAATCTGGAAAACCGTCTGCAGCATCATATTGAACTCTCAAATCAGCTCTTACATTGTTTAAGTGTTGTAATGCACCTGACTCATCACCAGTTTTATACTTCGCTTCAGCTAAAATCAATTGATTCTCCACATAACTAGCGATTTTCATCGCGCTTGTTTGTGAAAATCGACCTCCATTGTTGGTATTCAAAAGTACTCTTTGACCATCTACTAAAAAGTAGCTATCAAACATAGCACTGCTTCCTGGAGTTTCTAGAGCTCTTTCAGTAGTACCGTTAAGAAGGTTTACAGAGTGAGCATCAGTTGCTACTAGGTAATCTTGTCTCTCATCGATTGCGAACTGATAGAATAAGTTTCTATTGTCTAATGAAGTTCCGTGTTGTGAAACAAGATCATTAGCAGTAGAAGAAATTCCATTAGAAGCGTAAGAAATAGCTTGGCTGTAATTTCCAGAAAGAAGACTGTAACGTGCAGCAAGTGTATTACCTGCTTCTGCCCAAGTTCCTCCAGACAAACGATTACCTCCGTAACCTGCAGCAATAGAAGAAGATCCAGATTTAGAAATCCCTGAAACAATTTGTGCAATAGCACCTGTTAAAACAGCAGACTGACTATCGTAAACTGGGTTTATGATTTCAGCATCAACAGCTTCAGTAAAAGGAACGTCCCCGTATAAAGCAGCCAAATCAGCAAATAAAGTACCTTGAATGATTTCAGCAATCCCTAAGATTGTTCCACCAGCAGATTCATCAGCTAAAATAATTTTAGTGTTCTTAATTCCCTGCGTGTAGGTATCATTCCACATGTCATTGTAGTTTCCTCTGTTAGGAGAATACGTATTCAATGTTAGATACTGTCTGTCACCACCACTCATTTGGTTAGTAAATACTGCAGAATAACGTGCATTATTACTTCCCATGTGTTGGATTAATGCTAACTGAGCTTGACCGATCAATAAATCAGAGGCAGCTACAGTAAAAGCATTGGGATCATTATTAAGATCCTCCGTATAGCTTTCACAATTAACTAGTAAAAGTGAAGCAAAGATTAAATAATATAAATTTTTTAATTTCATGATTCTTATGTTTTAGAATTGTAATCTTAGTGTAGTTAAAAACGAGCTTGTACCAGGATTACTGAAGTACTCAAGACCTCTACCTCTAGAGGCACCTGTCAAGTTGTTCTCAGGATCAAATCCGTCGATTGCTGACCATAAGAAAAGGTTTCTTCCGGATACAGATAAGGATAGATTTGTAAGTCCTAAATCTTGTACAAAAGCTTCTGTGAAGTTGTAAGATAAACTTACTTCTCTCATTTTAATCCAAGAACCGTCCATGATGAAAGGTTCCCCTACATCACCAAATCCACCACCGTTTGTAGTCCACCATTCAGAGTCAACTGCTACAGGTCCACCACCGAAGTCTTCAATATACCCTCTAAAGGTAGCTCCAGCAGGAATTTCAGTACCGAATGAATTCACAATCGTTCCACCCGTATCATTTACTGTTTTAACCGCTGTGTTTTCGTGGATACCGAAGTAGTGTAATACACCATATGTTCCATTCCAAACATCATTTCCTTGAGAAGTCTCAATGACAGAAGTTAAAGAAAGGTTTTTGTAGTATATGTTTAAACCAAATCCAGCTCTAAAATTAGCATTAGGATCTCCAACACCCACTTCTTTTTCAGCAGCTGCATTTGGGAATCCATTTGAATTTAAAACATAATTTCCACCATTATCTCTTTCATATACTCCAGATCTGAGTACACCGTAAGGAAATCCTTCTGCAATACCCGATGAAGTACTTGTAAATCCATTTAAGATGGAATAGGCACTTCCCTGAAGGTCTTCAACAATGTTTCTGTTTTGAGTAAAGTTTGCATTAACAGAAATTCCAAAATCTTGAGTTCTTAGAATACGTCCTGTAATATCAAATTCTACCCCTTTGTTACTAATAACAGCAGCATTTTGTAGTGTCGTTGTAAATCCACTAGATCCAGGAATTGGAAGCGCTATAATACCATCGCGAGTTTCACTTTGGTAATAAGTAGCGTTTAAAGTAATTGCATTGTCAAATAACCTAAGGTCAAGACCAAATTCATACTCTTTCTTTCTTTCTTCTTTCAAGTCAGGATTACCTCTAGAGGCTGATTGTGTAAATGGATTACCGTACAAGTAACCACCTAAACCGTCTCCCCAACTTGAGAATACGCCACCAGGTCCATATACAGTAGAAGTAGCATAAGGATTTGCACCAATTCCAACTTCACCATAAGAAACTCTTACTTTTGCAAAATCAACAGCATCACTTGAAAGTAGATCTGTTATTTTATATCCTACAGAAGCAGATGGGTAGAAAATCACCCCAGCACCTGGTAAAGTAGATAGAGTTTCAGCACGACCAGAAACTTGAACAAGAAGGTCATCAAATAGTGAGAAATCTAAAACAGCAAATCCACCATTTTTTCTTACAAGTTGATTGTAAGAATCTGGATTTGAATTTTCACTTGTTGTATTTCCTGTGTTTAAGAAAACTTGATCAGGATTGGTGAAGTTTGTTTCAATTGCACCTAATCTTCTATACGTTTCTTCATTAGCTTCGTAACCTACAGTATAGTCTAAAGAAATATCATCAGTGATTGAAGTGTTTCCTAAAGCAAATAATTTAAAGTTGTTAATCTTGTTTGAAATACGATTTTCTTCCCATAAACCATTACTACCGTCACCCGCAGAACCTGTAGGCCAGTAATCAACTCGGTTATCTTGATAGAAGTCAATTCCATATCGTGCAACAATTTTAAGGTTGTCTGCCACATCATAATTCAACTCAGGAGCAAATGAAAAACGTTCAACAGAGTTAACACTCTTTTGCTCGTTGATTGTCCAAAGTGGATTGTTATAGGTGGGTGCAGCATAACTAAAAGATCCAGTTTCATTATTGAATGTTCTGTAAGAACCTCCTGATCTTCTATAACTTCTATGTGAATTTGGAGTTACAGTTGTTACCCCATCACTAATTCTGTAGTTAGTACCCTTGTAGTCTCTGATGTCATAATCAGGAGATGTTCTCAAATAACCTAAGTATAAACCGTTTAAGTTCGAACCTGTCTGAATTCTATTCGAATCAATTGAGGTGTAAGTTGAAGAAACTTTTACTTTCAACTTATCAGTCAATTGAGTATCATTATTTAATTTCAAAGTGTTTCTAGTATAGTCAGAAGCACCTTGAATGATACCTTGTTGGTCTAAGTTAGAAATTGAAACATATGTAGACGATCCTTCACTATTGTATGAAAAACTAGCGTTAGTTTCCCAAGTGTATCCGTCTCCAAATACTGCATCTCTGTTTTCTTGGTTGTAAGTTTTCTTGCTATTTTTTTCATCTATAGCTCCAATTTGTCTACCACTTTGAGTTTCAAAATATCCGCCTGAAGTATCGTAAACATCAGCACCTCCAGATCGGAGCGCAATTTCGTCACCAAAAGAGAAACCGGTATTTTCAACGAAGTATCCAATTCCAGGCTCGTCATACCAGATTCCATCATATCCTTGTCCCCAAGTATCTTGTTTGTCCCATTCTCTGTTGATTCGATCCACAGAAAGTGAAGTTTTAACATTAAAACTCCAACCTTTAGCTTCTTTAGAACCTCTTTTGGTATTGATTACCAAAACACCATTCGCTGCACCTGTACCGTATAGTGCAGCTGCTGCAGCACCTTTAATAACAGATACTGACTCAATGTCTTCAGGGTTGATATCGTTTAAACGAGATTGTTGTACAACACCACCAGTAGATCCACCGATGTTGTCATTCGAGATAGGAGCACCATCTAATACAATTAATGGAGAGTTGTTACCATTAATGGTATTTTGACCTCGAATCTGAATGTATGCACCCGATCCTGGATCTCCAGAGTTTCTAGTAATTTGTACACCAGAAGCTTTTCCAGAAAGTCCTTGAAGCACTCCTGTTTCTCCAGATCGTTGTAGTTGGTCAACTTCAACTACTGAAGTACCAGAAAGATCATCATCTTTCTTTTTCTCAATACCTAAAGCTGTAAGTACAACTTCTTCCAATTCATTATCAGCAATTAAAACGACTGAAATTTGGTCTTGGTTTTCAACTTGAACACTTACGGTTTTGTAACCTACATAACTGAAGTCTAATACATCTCCAGTGTTTGCTCTAATAGAAAAGTTTCCATCAAAGTCTGAGGTAGTACCTTCATTGGAACCTGCTACTAAAACAGTAGCTCCAGGAAGTGGCACGCCTTCGTCATCGGTAATGTTTCCCGAGATTGATCCTTGTGCTACTGCAACTTGTATGCATAGCAAAAAGGACATTAATGTTAATATTTGTTTCATCTTAAATAAATTTAGTAGCGCAAATGTAGAGATAATCTGCTTAAAATGTTAAGGTTTTTATAAAAAATTAATTATCTGATTAATTAGCCCTAGATTAAAACTCTCTTATTAGTAAATAAGCACTCTCACTACATGAAGTTAGTTCAGTAGAGAGGTTTGAAACAAAAAAGACACCCTATTTTAAATTTATTGTAAAGAAGTAAAATTGTTAAAAAGGAAAATGACGTCTTGATATGTTTTAAACTTTAGATTATTTTCTGAAATGAAGCCTTTCAGGGGGCCCAGATGATTGGGGAATAATTTGAGAATGGATTTTTTATTAACTTTCAATATAGAAAGTGTTCCTTCAGCCTTAGAAGAATAATAAAGTGTAAACTTGTCATCAAACCTAGCCGGTAATGAGCTTCCAAAGCCTGAGGGTGCCGGTTTTTCATCTACAAATTTTTTCATTTTGTGTAAATACAGCTTGTGCTGTTCATTAGAATATATTTTCACCAAATAAGTTAATTTATCCTTGTCTTTTGGGTTTAAAGCAAAAGGTTTGAAATATTCATCTCCAATTTGAGCTTCAACATTAATGGTTTTAACTAAAATATTGGATGCCCTTTTTTGATTTGAATTTTTTCCAATCTCAATTTCATCTTTGAAGGAATTGTATCTCAAAAGCGCTTTTTCCTCTACTGGATTACCGTTGAACACCACAGTTGATTCCTCAAAACTAGTATTGAAATACATACTACCCTTGATGTTTTCGAGTTCTGTCTCTTCCTCCTCGACGTTGTTATTTTTTAAACTGTTAAAATCATCCAATGCACGAGTGGATGCAAATCGGTCAGCACCTGTAGAGTCAACATAACTCTGACTCCAAGCGTTAAATGAAAGTAATAATATACTGAAGATCAAAGTTATTTTTTTCACACGTTTAAATTTTAGTAATTAATTGTTTTTATGATAATTATAAAATTGAGAACATGAGCAATCACTCGCTATAATCGTTCTCTCATTAAAAATTTTATACATTCTCTTTTATGAATGTATTTTTAAAATTTGTTAATGTTCGTTTCATTTTTCTTTTTTTTAAAAATAGTATTAAATCCTTTGCCTAATTATTTCATAAAACACTACACCACAGGCTACAGATACATTAAGCGACGCAATAGCTTCTGTCATTGGGAGTTTAGCCGTATCTGAAAGTGTTTTTAAAAGGCCTTTTGAAATCCCAACATCTTCAGAACCAAAAACAAGGGCTACTGGACTTTTTAAATCACTTTCATAAATAGTAGCTGTTGCTTTTTCTGTGATTCCCATGGTGGGAATATCATGTGCTTTTAAATAAAAAACGACATCCTTTAGATGTTGTACTTTAGCTATGGGCACCTTAAATGCTCCTCCTGCTGAGGTTTTGACAACATCGCCATTTAAGGGGGCACTTCCGGTACTGGCGATGAAAAGGGCATCGACTCCAGTTGCAGCAGCAGACCGAAGTATGGCTCCAAAATTTCGGGTGTCTGTAATGCCATCAAGCAACACAAAAATTGGATTTTTCTTTTTCTCCAAAATGGTCTCAATTAAGGGTTCCATCTCTTGAGTAGCCAAAGCCGCTATTCTGGCAACGGCGCCTTGATGATTTTTTTCTGAAAACCGATTGAGGCGTTCTACCGGTACAAAGCTGAAGGCGATGTTGTTCGAACGCAGTACGTGTAACAATTGTTCAAAAAGCTTGCTTTGTGTTCCCTTTAATAACCATACTCGGTCAATTGATTTTCCCGATTGAATGGCCTCTAAGATAGCACGTATCCCAAATATAGTTACTGTTTCCATGCCTCAAAAGTACTCTAAATTTATGAAGCGATCTTTTTAGATTTGTAATTCTTTTTTACTTCAATTTTCAGTAATGAAAATTCATTATGGAGATTCTTTTTCTTAAATTAACATCTAATAAATAGAGTCATGAATTATTTTGAAAAAAAATCAAACTTTTCTTTATTTGGATTAGCCGTTATTGGCTTGATTTTTTTAATGCGATGTAGTTCTGAGACGGCACAGAATGAGATACTTAGCTCCGTGACAATTTCGTTTTCCATAAGCGGAAAGGGATTGGTTTCTCAAGAATCGGGCATCTACGAATTGAATAGTTCTATCACAATAATTGCGACCCCAGAACAAGGTTATTATTTTGATCGATGGGAAGGTTTTGAGCAAATTGTAGAGGCACAAGAATATTCTTTTATTCCTTCAAGACATCTTTCTCTAAAGGCAATTTTTCTTCCCATTCCAGAAGTATCCGTTGAGGTTGAGACCTACACTCCCAAGAAAATGGATGCTAATCCAGTATTTATGATTAGAAATGGAGGAAGGCAAGCTTTTTTATCTGATAAAACTGGAGTCAAATTGCAAACATGGAATTTTAATTCCAATTTGGGAAATGATGTTGAACTCCTTCCCGATGGGAATTTATTAGGTTTTTTTAAACCAGAAGAAGTTTCATTTGGAGGTTATGGAGGGATTTTAAGGAAACTATCTCCAACCGGTGAAACAATATGGGAATATATAGTCAATTCAGAAAATGAACTCCTTCATCACGACTTTGAGATTTTACCTAATGGTAATATACTGTTAATGATCTGGGAACGATATGATGCGATGCAATCAAAAAGCCTAGGATATGATGGAAAAGGGCCTATTTATCTGGAGAAGATATCTGAATTAAACCCGAATACTTTTGAAATTGAATGGGAATGGCGTAGTGCAGATCACCTAATTCAAGATTTTGATTTTTCTGCCTCAAATTATGGAATCATTGCTGATCACCCCGAAAAAATTGATTTGAATTATCACCAGGAAGAAAATGGAGATCTCATGCACGCCAATGGTTTGTATTTTGATACAGCAAGAGAGGTAATTTATTTGAGTATCAATTTTTACAGTGAGGTATGGGTAATCCCTCACCAATATGATACCGAAACTACGCGGGGTCCCGCTGGCGATTTGGTTTTTCGATTTGGAAATCCAACCGCATACAAGAGCGAGGACGAAAGGTTATTTTACAACAACCATCATCCCACTTTAGTAGAACACGATCTTGCTACCCAAGGAAATTTTTTAATTTATGTGAACGGTTCGAATAACTCTAAATCTATTGTTTACGAATTTATTCTACCACCAACTTTTGACTTTAATCCATCAAACTGGACTACCCCTGAGGTGTCATGGAGTTATTCTGAAAAATTAGACCTCTAAAGATTTTTTAGATTATTACAAAAAATTTCAAATTATGGGTTTGAAACCCCAAAAAAATATTCTACATTTGCACGCCCATAAAAATGGGAAATTAGATATTATATATGCCAACTATTGCACAATTAGTACGAAAAGGAAGAGTCAGTATTACCAAGAAGAG
>JAQWJV010000009.1 GCA_029248185.1 Flavobacteriaceae bacterium
GCAATAGCTGCATCTTTTTCATAATCAATTGAAATTATTCGTCCAATTCTATTTGATTTATCTCCTTCTTTTACATTCGTGATATATTTTTCTCCTATGCGAATTCTTAAACTATCTTCAATTGTAACTGTATAAAGATTAAAATCAGGGTGAAATGCTCTTTTTAATCTATCTGGTTCCCCATTTGCAGTTCCTTCTATATAATCCATTAGTGTCACCGTAATTTGCTCAATTTCCGATTTGCTATTTTCAGTTTGAGCATTCACTTTGAATCCAAATAGAATTGCAAGTCCAATTAATCCAATTTTTATTGATCTTGTCATGTTGATTATTTTTTGTTTTTAATGAAAGCTAATTAGCGTATATATTCGCCCTATGCGTGTTCATTTCTGTTATATTTTTGTTTTTGTTCAACAATACTTCCCGAATCAGCATGTTTTGTGGAACGTTTCGTTCTTAAAAAAATCATCCAAGGTGTTTTTATTTTTTCCATTTCTCGTGTAGCGCCCTGACTATCTGTTTCTTTGTTTTTACCACCGTCATGGCCTAATAACTTCTGTGTACAAAAGATATCGATCCTCTTTTCCAAAAAAGGTGTGATCCGTGAAAGGGAGGAGTATAATGAGGATAGGGATTGTAGGCTCATAATTTTGGGGTATAGAAATGGGTTGTGACTCCAAGTTACAAAAAAAAGAAAAGCATCCCAAGGGATGAATTTAAATAAAATCGGAGACCTGTTTTCCCTACGAACTAGCAAAAACAACCCATCCTTTATTTTTTTGAAAGAGGTTCAATATTTTTAGCAATTATTTTAACGATTGATGCCCCATAACCTCCGTAAAATAGGTGATGACTGAGTTTTGATCAACAGTAATATGAGTGAGATAACTAGACACTTGATAGTCTTTAGCAACCTCCTTACTATATGGAATGCTAGTATAGAAAAACTCTCTCTATTTAATCTAATGGGTTATCCCTTTAACTCATCGTCACGAGCTAACTCTGCTTTCACTCCTTTAAGCGAAGGCTAAGCCATGTTTCCGATTCCTTTTTTAGGCTAAGGGTATTTCTTAAAATAGAATAGTTGTTGATTTGAGAAAGCGCTTGGGAGAATTCTTGTTCGCGGGAGTTGCGTTCTGCTTCACAGGCCCGTTCGGTATAGAAAAGCTCCGTCAACAAAAGGCCGTCTTCTTGAGTTGTATACTTTCCACCTCCGCTGTTGCAAGGGGTTTGAATACTTACTGTCCCATCCGCTAAAAAAACAAGGCCCGTGTCTGCATCCAAAATGGAAGCACTAATTGCGTTGGGTATTCGGATAGAGACTACCGTCCAAGCATTCACTAAGTTCGCGTTTTCTGGTCGCATTAGGCTTAACACCACCTCTCCTTCATCATTAAATAGTTGAGCGCTGTTTTCTTCTAGCCTGAAGGTCAAAACAGCCTTGTCAAGAAGTGCTACTAATTCCTGTTCCCGTTTGCCTTCCGCTTCGGGACAACCAATTAAGGTGGAGGCAATAAAAGAAAAAGTAAGAAGCTCGTCTGTGGTCGTAACGCTTCCAAAAAGAGAATTACAGCCTGCAGAGGCAGAAAAAGAACCTTCCTCAAACAATAGGGTTCCTCCCCCCTCAATGTCCCAATACCCAAAAATCGAATCTGGATAATTCGCAGTGGACACTTCCTTGGTACAACTGTAAACGGAAAGAAAGAAGAAAAGTAAAACAATGCTAATGAAACTGTTTTTCATACTTGGGTGTTTCCTACTACCGCAACAAGGATCATGCCTATTTTAAGTGGCTCCTTTTATTTCCGATCAAAATATACTCTGTTTGGCGTCCATTTACGTATCGAAATCCATCCGCACCAAAATAACCTGCTTCTTCCAACATCACGCGTACATCTTTCCCCCATTCGGGGATAAAAACCTTGGCATTCAATTCAATCGCATAAACCGTTTCTTCTTGTAAAGGATGGTCTCCCGAACCGGAAACCCCCTCTTGTGCGTCCCACATCCCAATAGTTGTTCCTGCAGAATGTCCGAAGAGACCCAAGGGATGGGTGTAGATCTGTGGGCGTAATCCTGCAGCTTTGCTGTCTGCTAGGGCCTGTTTCAAAATTGCATTTCCTGTTCTTCCTTTCTTGTAATTTTGCGTCAAATGATCCTGTACTGCATTGCCTTGGGCCAGAGCAGCTACCAAAAATTTGGGTGCTTCAATCTCTTCGGATTTGAGGACATAGGCCAATTCTTGACAATCGGTATTTAATGTGAGGTAACTAATGCCAAAATCACAATGCAATAAATCTCCAGGGGAAATCACATCGTATTTGGATTTCCCGTCAAAGGCATATAAATCACTTTTCCCTGTTCGTTGCACATCCACTGTAGGGTGAAACCAAGTATCCAATCCAAGTGCAGCAACTTTTTCTCGTAACCACCACACCACGTCTTCAGTAGTCGTTGTACCGGGAGTAATTACCTGAGTAGAAAAAGCTTCTGATATAATGTTGTGGGTAATCTCCACTAACTGACTAAATAGGGTCATTTCCAATGGGGTTCGGGTTTCAATCCATCGTACCGCTAGCGTTTCTGCAGAAACTATTTTTTTGTGATATGCCTTGGGTAAGGCATTCATCATACCATCATAATCGGTTTTGACCAAGCCATCTGCAATGCCATAATGTTCAGAAGTATTGATTCCAATCCGCTCTGGATTTTGACTTTGAATATAATCAGAAAGGGCTTGCCATTGATCGGGTTGTTTTTCTTTGTTCCAAATAGAGCGAATATTCTCTCCAAAATTATATCGCGTAATGGCCACCGCATCCATACCCCCTTTGGTTTTAGAAAAAACTAAAATCGTTCGTCTTCGGGCATTGAGCCAAGTGGGGGGTAATAAGGTTTTAACAACGGGATCTTCATTATATTCTCGAGTTATCAATACCCAAAGGTCCAAATTCTGCTCTTCCATTAACTTAGGAAGTAGGTTTTGAATACGCTCCTTTTGGATGGCATCAATCAGGTCTGCTCGCTCACGAAGGGGTAGAATCTTTTGACTAAAAAGGGCTTGACTAAACAAACAAATAAGGAGAATATACGGTTTCATATCAGATCATCTTTAATCTCTAAACCTACAAAAAAATTGTTAATAATGCAGCCATCTCTGACTTGTAAGCCTTTAGAAGAAAATGTAATTTAGCCAAAAAGCAAGTTATGTCAGATCAAAAAAGTGCCAAACAAAAAGCGTTACAACTCACGCTAGATAAGCTAGATAAAACCTATGGTAAAGGAGCCGTGATGAAAATGGGCGATGAAGCCATTGTCGAAGTAGAATCTATTTCCTCAGGTTCGCTTGGTTTGGATATTGCCTTGGGTGTGGGGGGCTATCCTCGTGGGCGTGTCATTGAAATATATGGTCCCGAATCTTCTGGAAAAACGACCCTGACACTACATGCCATTGCCGAATGTCAAAAAACAGGTGGAATTGCCGCTTTTATTGATGCGGAACATGCTTTTGATCGTTTTTATGCTGAAAAATTAGGGGTCGATGTCGGTGAACTGATCATCTCACAACCCGACCACGGTGAACAAGCCCTTGAAATTGCAGACAACCTCATCCGTTCTGGTGCTATCGATATTGTCGTAATTGACTCTGTTGCGGCTTTAACACCAAAAAGTGAAATTGAAGGCGAAATGGGTGATTCTAAAATGGGGCTTCATGCCCGTTTAATGTCACAAGCCCTAAGGAAATTAACTGGTTCCATTAGCAAAACCAATTGTACTGTATTTTTTATTAACCAGTTGAGAGAGAAAATTGGAGTCATGTTCGGAAATCCAGAAACAACCACAGGTGGAAATGCCTTGAAATTCTATGCTTCCGTTCGCTTGGATATCCGTCGATCTACACAAATTAAAAATACCGAATCTGAGGTTTTAGGAAATAAAACGCGGGTTAAAGTGGTAAAAAACAAAGTCGCTCCTCCTTTCCGTACCACAGAATTTGATATCATGTATGGAGAAGGAATTTCTAAAATTGGAGAAATTATTGACTTGGGTGTAAATTACGAGATCATCAAAAAGAGTGGATCCTGGTTTAGCTACGGTGACACTAAAATTGGTCAAGGACGTGATGCAGTAAAAAAGTTACTCATTGACAATCCCGAGTTAATGGATGAGCTAGAACAAAAAATAATGGATACCTTAAAAGCTGTTGACGCATAAATAAAATTGTGAGCGTTTCAACCAACTTTAATTCCCAGTTTTCTGAATAGATCTCATCGGGAGTTCCTATTATTTTCCTTTTAGACTTTATGGGAGTAAGCCCCCAGTTTTATAGCTTCGAGGAAGCCGCAAATAAAGAAATTTACTTCAACTTCAAGGGCTTAACTAACGCTCCAAAAAGAGACGCCAAATTAAGTTCATCCTTGAAGGTAACTCCTATTTGTGAAAAAACCTAAACTTCCGCTTTTGATTATGTAAAACATCACATTGGCAAAGGAGATGCCTTTTTACTCAACTTAACCTTTAAATCCCAGGTGGAAACAGAACATTCTTTATTGGATCTATTCTATGCCGCAGAGGCACCCTATAAATTTTACAAAAAAAATGACTTTGTCGTGTTTTCTCCAGAGTGTTTTATTAAAATTGAGAACAACAACATCTACAGCTTTCCCATGAAAGGAACAATTGATGCCACACTTCCCAATGCAAAGCGTCTTTTAACGGAAAATTTAAAAGAGCAATATGAACACAATACCATAGTAGATTTGATACGGAATGACCTTTCTAAAGTTGCAAAAGAAGTACACTTAAAACGCTATCGATATCTAGAAAAAATTAAATCTACTACTCATGATCTATATCAAAGTAGTTCAGAAATTTCGGCTAAACTGCCGAACAATTGGACTCAGAATGTAGGCGATATTTTTCAAAATCTTCTGCCAGCAGGATCTATTAGCGGTGCGCCAAAAGACAAAACCTTAGAGCTTATTCAACAAGCTGAATCCGATCCGAGGGAATATTACACTGGAATATTTGGTGTTTACGATAATAAGCGATTGGAAAGTGCTGTAAACATTCGGTATATCGAAAAAAGAAATGGAAAATTTTGGTTCAGAAGTGGAGGGGGTATTACTCATTTAAGTGAGCAAAAGGAAGAATATCAAGAATTAATTAATAAAATTTATGTTCCTTCTCTTTGAGAGTATTTGTGTTATTGATGGAGAAATCCAATCGCCTTTATGGCATGAGCAACGATACAAATCAGCCTTTCATAAAAGTTATAATGAATTCCTGAAAAACAGTTTACTAGAGGGGGTTTTAATTCCTGAAAAATTAAAAAAAGGAAAGGTCAAACTGAGAATTTCGTATAATCAATTCGAAAAAAAAATAGAAGGGTCCAAATACACTTCGAAAGAAATCAAAACCCTTCAAATTATAGAAAGTAATTCAATAAATTATTCTCTAAAATAAAATGATCGTAAAAAACTAGATCAATTATTCTTGAAAAGGAACAGCTGTGATGACATTATTATCCTTAAAAACGGTTTGGTAACTGACAGTTCCTATGGCAACCTTGTCTTTTTTAAAAATGAGATTGGATATACACCAGAAGAGCCTTTGTTAAAAGGAACGCGAAGAGCAAAATTACTTCACGAGAAAAAAATTATCTTAAAAAAAATCAGTGTAACCGAAATAAAAGAATATGAATTCTGTCAAGTAATCAATGCATTACTTGATTTAAATGAGGGCAATAAAATTCCTGTCGATAAGATCTGTTTCTAAGAGCGCTCTTTCCATATCCGAATTGCTTCTTCCGAATGTCCTTTAGGATCTGACAGCAATGCAGTTTTTACACTCTGATGGGCTTGTTCTAGAAGTTTGGGAATATCGTTTTCCTTTAAGTTTGTGGTGGGAATAATTGCTAAGGCTTGGGCACGTAAATCTCCTGGAAAACCATGGGTAGTGTACCAAGGAAATTTGCGTTTACAGTCTAAAAAGACCAAGGGTAAAATGGGTAATTTATGCTCTATTGCCAATTTAAACGCTCCCTGTTTGAAGGGATTTAAAAGAATGTTTTCATCAAGGTATTCGGTCTCAGGAAAAATACACACACTGTAACCTTTTGCAATAACCTTTTGTGCTCTACCATAAACTTCAAAACGGCTTTGTGAACTACTGCGGTCCACCATGATGGCTGCCCGTTTATACAAAAATCCAAAAAGAGGAATTTTCACTAATTCCTTTTTTCCAACAAAAACAAAAGGCGTTTTACGCAATCTTAAAATAACCATTACATCCATGTAGCTGGTATGATTGGCTATGATCATAAAACTTTTCCCTTCTTCTGGAAAAGGGTTCGTTTTTTTTACCCAAAAACCCATTCCCAATAGGACAAAAGGCGCCCAGACGTTTCTTGCAATCCAAAATACATAACGATATCCATTCGGGAGTAAAACCAAAAAGGCCAAGGGGAAAAATAAAACAATGACAGGAATGGATGCCAGGAGATAGAACCAAATCCTCCATACAATAAGTAATCCCCTTTTCACAAAACAAAGATACTTATAACTAGTCTTTACATCAACAAAAGCTACTCCCTAAAAATTAATAAGGCTTTGTTGTGCTACTGTCAGAGGAAACGTACCTTTGCCAAAAAGTAATAAATGGCACGTATTTTAACTGGAGTACAGTCAACGGGTACTCCCCACTTAGGAAACCTTCTTGGAGCCGTGCTCCCTGCCATTGAAATGGCCAAAGCGAGTACCGATGATTCTTTTTTATTTATCGCAGATTTACACTCGCTGACACAAATTAAAAATGGAGAAACATTACGAGAGAACACCTTTGCAACAGCTGCCACTTGGTTGGCCTGTGGTTTAGACATTGAAAACACACATTTTTACCGCCAAAGCGATGTGAGTGAAGTATCGGAATTAGCCTGGTATTTAAGCTGCTTTTTCCCCTACCAGCGCTTGACCTTAGCGCATTCATTTAAAGATAAATCCGAGCAGCTTTCCGATGTAAATGCGGGTCTGTTTTCTTATCCCATGTTGATGGCTGCTGATATTCTATTATACGATGCAGAAATTGTTCCTGTAGGAAAGGATCAGCTTCAGCATTTAGAAATTACCCGAGATGTTGCCGCTCGTTTTAATCACCAAATGGGAGAAACTTTAGTCTTGCCCCAGGCTAAAATCCAAGAAAGTAGTCAATATGTTCCTGGAACGGATGGAGAAAAAATGAGCAAGTCAAAAAACAATACCATTAATATTTTCCTCCCCGAAAAAAAATTACGCAAACAAATTATGGGAATCAAAACAGACAGTTCGCCTGTTGAAGAGCCTAAAGATCCCGAACAATGTAATGTCTTTGCCATTTACTCTTTATTAGCCCCCACCTCGTCCACTCAAGCCTTAAGAGAAAAATATTTACAAGGAGGAATGGGCTATGGGTATGCTAAACAACTTTTATTTGAGTTGATTTTAGACCGTTTTGAAAAGGAAAGAAAACAATTTGATTATTACTATCAACATCCTGAAGAGGTACATCTCGCCTTAGCTAAAGGAGCTGAAAAGGCAAGCAAAGTAGCCGCTGAAGTCTTACTGAGAGTACGAGATAAAATCGGCTACTAGATCCATTCAAAATATTTTCCAGGTAAAGCACGAACCATTCCTTTCATTTCCATTTGCATTAGAAGTGAGGCCGTTGTACTGACCTTCCACCCCAAAGAAAAAGCCAAATGATCTAAATGACTCTTTTGCTCTTTTTTAAATTGAGTAAAAAGCTGTTGCTCCTCTGGGGTAAGTTCAACAAATAAAGGCTTTTGGATGGCTTTGGATTTGACTTGTTGGTTCCAACCAAGGGCCGTTACCACATCCATTGGATCGGTCAACACTTGTGTTTTTTGTTGTAAAAGTAATTGATGACACCCGCCACTCTTCAAATCAGAAGGACGACCCGGTACAGCAAACAATTCTCTACCATATCGATGGGCTAAATCTGCCGTATTCATGCTACCCCCTTTGACCCCTGATTCTACAATAACAGTAGCCTGGGCAATTCCAGCGATTAATCTATTCATCCTTGGAAAATTTGCTCGATTGAACACTGCACCCGGCAAGAAATCCGTCAGCAAAATCCCTTGCTTTTCTATTGAGAGTGCATCTTTTCTGTGTTCAGGAGGATAAATCCTATCGAAACTATGGGCTAAACAAGCTATCGTTTCCAACCCTGCTTTTAAAGCAGTCCGATGGGCTATAATATCTATGCCTCGAGCCAAACCCGAACAAATAATTGGATTATAGGGTGCTAATCCATGAATTAATGCTTCACAAAATGCTCGCCCGTTTGGCGTGTTCTGCCTTGTGCCTACAATGCTGATAATCGATCGATCTCGGAAAGTAAGGGCGCCTTTATAAAATAAAACTAAAGGGGCATCAGCACAAAACGATAATGCTAAAGGATAGGCTGGAGTGCCAAAAAATAAACATTGAATTCCAAGATCTTCGATTTGTTGAGCCCTTTTTTTTGCCACGGGAAGTCTTTGTTTCCAGTTTTCTAATTCCCTACAAACTATTGCGCCCAAGCCCTCAATCTCATTCCATTCTTGTGTTGACGTCTCAAAAATGGCTTCAGCAGAACCAAAGTGGGCTACCATTTTTTGAGCGCGATGCCATCCCATTCCAGGAATTGACTCAAGGAGTAAACAAGCTTCTAAACGTTTCATCGATTTGGGTTTCATTACGAATATACTAAACCTTCTTTCGATGCGTTGGTATGATTATAGTATTATTTTACTATTTTTGAGTATGCAATTAACCCGGTACATCCAGGAACTTCTTTATCAATACGAATGTGTTACCATTCCTCATTTTGGTGCCTTCTTGACCCGTCCCTTGGCGGCAAAAGTGAGTGATAGGGGTGCGTTTTACCCTCCTAGAAAAGAGGTTACTTTTAATCAAATGTTAAAAACCAATGATGGGATCTTAGCGCACTATATTGCACAAAAAGAGGCACTTACCTACGAACACACACTCAGACTCATTGAAAAAGAAGTGAGTAATTGGAAGAAAAGGCTGAAAACACAAACCCTTCGCTTTCCAGGAGTTGGAGAAATTCGTTTAAACTCTGATAAAAATATTACCTTTATCCCTTGGGGTAAGGTAAATTTTGAGATCTCGTCTTTTGGATTGTCATCTTTCCAAAGAAAAGTCTATCACAAACCATCTATTCAACCCAAAATAATTTCTAATATGGAACAAAACAACGATGATTTAATGTTTACTCCTGAAAAAGAGAATAAGAAAAAATCACCCCTATTACGCTATGCCGCTATCGGAATCATTGGTATTGCTTTATTAGGATCCTCTTACTATTTTGGAGATCAGTATGTTACCGAACAACGTGTTGTTTCTCAACAAGAGGCACAACAAAAAATAGAAAAAAAGGTAGAGGAAGCGACTTTCGATTTAGGTGCGCTTTCTGAAATTGAAATTGCAATTTCGGCAACTCCTGTTGCGGATGAAACTGTTCTGAATAAAAATTATTTCAGCATCATTGCAGGTTCTTTTCGCTCTCTGGACAATGCTGAAAAGAAAGTGGAAATTCTCAAAGAGGAAGGCTACTCCGCAGAAATTGCCCAATCCAGTACAGAAGGCTTATACCGTGCAGCTTATGGTCGTTTTACATCCAAAAAAGAAGCGTTAAATTTATTATACTACATCAAATACACGCTTAAAGATGAAGCTTGGTATTTAGAAGAAAAATAAGTTACATCTGGTAAATCCACCCTTTAGGATTAAGAGCTTTCACATTGTTAAAAATACTAAACTGTAATTCTGTCTTACCCGTTTGTTCATTTGTAAAGACTTCCCCAATTGCCTGCTTGGCATTTACTTTGTCACCCTTTTTGACATACAATTTGCCTAAATTTTTATACACTGATATAAAATTTCCGTGACGAATTAAAACCGAGGGATTACTCCCCTTAATCAATACAACCGACATGACTTCTCCTTCAAAAATGGCCCGCACTTGAGTCGATGGTGCTGTAGCCAATGTAACACCATTACTTTGAATCGTTGTTGTTTTAACCACTGGATGTGGCTGTCTACCAAATTTCTGGATCACAATCCCTTTTTCAAGCGGCCAAGGGAGACGTCCTTTATTTGCTGAAAAGTTAGCCGCAATTAGTTTGGCCTCTGGAGTAAGTTCAAATATTTTACTCCCTTTTTTTCCTGCAGCCTTATTTGACGCGGCTATAGCTTCACGAATCAAACGATTAATTTCTCGATCAATCTCTTTCCTTTTCTGCTGCTTTTTTAAAATCTGAGCCGCAAGAGTACGCTCTTTTCTTTTCAGGCTTTTAATTAAACTTTCTTGTTGTTTCTGTTCTTCTGCCAATTGTTCTTGAACGGCTCTATTTTCTTTAATTAGAGCTATTTTTTTTCCCTTTTCATCAATTAAAGTTTGATTTAACTGTTGCAGTAATTGTGTTTTTTCACTGATCGCAAGACCTTGTTTTCGTCTGTAACTTGCGTATTGTTTCAAATATTGAATGCGTTTGTAGGCCTGTAAAAAACTTTCAGAAGAAAATAAAAACATCAATCGATTCTTGAGCGATTTACTTGCATAAGACTTTTGAATCATCATCGCATAATCTTCTTTTAGAAGCTCTAATTCTTTGCGCTGATTCCCAATATTACGTTGGTTTAAATTAATTCGTCGAGTAAGAATATTAACCTGTTCATTGGTCACTTTGATCAGTTCAACTCGAACACTGAGTTTGACTTGTAAATCTTCTGCCTCGTCAAGAGCGTTTTTTCGCGATTTGGTATTGGTAAAAAGCAATTGGTTTATTTGCTTAATTTCATTTTTTAATCGGATCCGTTGTGCTTCAAGCTCTTGTTGCCGCTTTGAAGTGTCTTGCGCCGAAACGCTGTGTATTCCGATCCATAAAAGAGCAATAAAACAAAACGTTTTATACATCTTAGAATTCTATTTTAGAATATCCTTCTGGAATCTCAAAAGGAAAATTTATTGACGAGGGGAATTCTGTTCGATTAAACTCCAATTCCAAACGCTGTAAGTTTTTTCCGTCATAGAGACTTACCTCTATTTGTTGAGGAATGTTTTCTCCATTAATCCTGGCATGATTCGGGTATTTGATGGTGAGGGTGCTTGATGTCCCCGGAAGGACCAAACGCTGCTCTTTTAGAATAAAATCAACCGGATCAAAAAATAAAGTAGGTGCTATTCCCTTGCGCTTTCCTTGGGGTGCTAAAATATAATATTGTGGATTAGAAATTTGTTTCCACTTTCCTTCCCCTGGATCCAAAAAAGGTTTGCCTAGTAATAAATTTTCAATGTCAGAATATCCAAAATCTGAGTTCAGCGATGCGTTGATTAAATCAAAGTTCCCTTTAAAATAATTTTTCTGAAATTTTTCATAAAAAGAAACCTCTTCTGGGGTTACCATAAGCTTTGCAATCGGAATGATCATGGTTGCACTCATCCAAACTTTCTTTTTATTTTCCATTCGGAGTTGAACAATGATTTGCTGTGTTCTCTTCCCGTCATTATATGTCGCTCGAATACGTGATCGAAGCCTGTTTACTCGAGGATAATTGGATTTAATTTTAGAGACTAAAGCCGAAATATCAACATTTTTTAGAGGGGTTTTCGTGGGTAAAACAGCCACCGTTTTACAAGCGCTAAACAAAAGAATAACCCCTATAAAAAAACCAACATATTGAAGCCTCTGTTTCATATTTACTGCAATTCTGAATAATCCCCTAGACTGACAAAGGTAGGGTTTCCTTTATAACGCACGTGATTCCCAATCATTGCTTTATCACTTTTTATATTGGTCAAATGACTTTGATTCTGAATTAAAACATTTTTCAATTCACAGTTTTCAATGATCGTCTCAGCCCCTACGGAAACTCCAGGTCCTATTGTGCTGTTAAGAATTTGTGCCCCTTTTCCAATATAGCATGGAGGAACAATCGTACTGTTTTCAATTACTGCTGTGGGGTCAACTAGTTCTTCTCCTTCCTCTTGTTTTAATTGAAGCATCTGCGCATTAGTTTGTAATGTTACTTCGGGATTTCCACAATCCATCCATGCATTTACTTCACCCGCTTTAAAAATTTTACCTTCCTCCATCATGGTCAGTATTCCTTGATTGATTTGATACTCCTCTCCGGGTTGTAAGTTTTCTTTTACTACAGCCTCTAAAGCAACCTTCAAAATTTCAATTTCTTTGAAATAATAAATTCCAATTACTGCTAAATCAGAAACAAAGTCTTTTGGTTTTTCAACCAAATTAATAATTCTATTTTCAGCATTTAATTCTACTACACCAAATGCTTCGGGCTGGGCAACTTGTTTTACCCATATTACTGCATCCGCTGAAGGGTCTAAAGAAAGATCTGCTCGAATTAAAGTGTCGGCATAGGCAACAACTGCGGGACCTTCCAATATAGCAGCAGCACACATAATGGCATGGCCTGTTCCCAAGGGTTCTAATTGTCTAAAAATATGGGGAATTGCACCCAATTCTATCGCTAATGCTTTTAACGAATTCTCAACTGTCTCATCAAAGAAAGCGGGGTCGCCCAAAATAAAGCCTATCTCTGTAATGGGTTCTGCAACTACTTTAGCAATTTCATGAACCAGCTGATGAACAATCGGTGAACCCGCAACAGCCAGAAGGGGTTTAGGTGTTGTTAAACTATGGGGTCTCAATCGAGAGCCTCTGCCCGCCATGGGAACTATAATCTTCATAAATTATTATTGTTTTCCAGTGCTTCCAAAACCTCCCTCACCGCGTTCCGTTTCTGACAAGCGCTCTATGATTTGCCATTCAATTTGTTCATAACGAGCTAAAACCAATTGCGCGATTCGTTCTCCGGGTTGGATTGTAAATTCTTCATTAGAAAGATTGACCAAAATTACTCCTATTTCTCCTCTATAATCGGCATCTACAGTACCCGGAGCGTTAAGCACAGTAATGCCAAATTTGGCCGCTAATCCACTTCGCGGTCTGACTTGTGCTTCAAAGCCTTCAGGAAGCGCTATTTTTAGACCCGTTCCAATAACACTACGCTCAAGAGGCTTTAGGGTAACTGGTCCGTCTAATACGGCTTTTAAATCAACTCCTGCCGAAGCTTTTGTAGCATAGAAAGGAAGTGCATTTAGACTGTCATTTTGTACGGGAACTTTGATCATCATTCGTTATTTTAAAGAATTTAAAAATAAGGAATTGCATGCTATGCTTTTGAGTAAACCTAAAATTCTTTCCTAAAATTGTCAACTAAAATTATTCTTTTGGAAAGCGTTTCAGGTTCGACTGGCTCTTTTTTACAAGATAAGGTTGTTGTAAATATAACAATGAATAAGACAGTAAAATAAACTGTTTTTGAATTCATGGTACTCGATATGGGGGTTAAACAAATATTTAACTACAATATATATATAAAACGGTCTTTCTTTTAAGTTTTAACCATTCAAGGCTTCCGCACCCCCTACAATTTCTAAAATCTCGTTGGTAATAGCGGCTTGACGCGCTTTGTTGTAGGTTAACTTTAATTGATCTCTCAATTCGGTCGCATTATCGGTTGCTTTGTGCATGGCCGTCATACGGGCTCCATGTTCACTCGCGAAAGAGTCGCGCAAGGCTTTGTAAAGTTGCATCTTGATACTTTTGGGCAACAGTTCGCTAATAATTTCCTCTTGAGTAGGTTCAAAAAGATAATCTCCTGCTGAAGTTGTTTCAGTAACTTCTGCCTCTATAGGTAAAATGGTTTCAGTTAAAACTAATTGGGTGGCCGCATTTTTGAAACTATTATAAATAACCTCAACTTTATCGTATTCTTTGTTAGCAAAGGAATCCATAAAAACTTGAGCAATTTCACTGGAGTTAGCAAAGGTCAGCTCATCATAAATTCTATTGTTGTTTAGAGCAATAGAATGCTTTTTTGCTAAAATATCATCCCCTTTTTTCCCTAAAGTCAATAAGTGAACCTCGTAATTACTGTGGTCTGCCACGTATTGGTTTACTGCTTTGATGATGTTAGAGTTAAATCCTCCACACAATCCCCGATTAGAAGTAACTGCAACAAGTAACACCTTATTTACAGGTCTAACTTGAGTGAAAGGATTGGGTGTATCTCCATCCAATGAACCACTCAAATTTTGAATTAATTCGGTTAACTTATCAGAATACGGTCGCATGGCTGTGATAGCATCTTGAGCTTTTTTAAGCTTCGCTGCCGATACCATTTTCATTGCAGAGGTGATCTGCATGGTCGAGGAGACCGATGCAATTCTATTCCGTATTTCTTTTAAGTTTGCCATAATCGATTATTCGAATTGTGCTGAAGTGCTTTTAGCTACTGCATTTAAAGTGTCTATTACTTCGTCCGTTAATTTTCCTGCTTTGATCGAATCTAATACCGGACGGTGTTTCGCATTCAATTCTTCTAAATAAGCACGTTCAAAAGCTTTAACTTGATTTACAGGAACGTTTCGTAACAAGTTTTTAGACCCTGCATAGATAATTGCTGTTTGATTTTCAACGGTAAACGGATCGTTTTGTGCTTGTTTTAAAATTTCAACATTACGTCTTCCCTTTTCAATAACATTTAAGGTAGCTGCATCCAAATCAGAACCAAATTTTGCAAAGGCCTCCAATTCACGGAACTGTGCTTGATCTAATTTTAGCGTTCCCGATACCTTTTTCATGGATTTAATCTGAGCTGAACCTCCTACACGAGATACTGAAATCCCTACATTAATCGCAGGACGAACTCCTGAGTTAAATAAATCAGATTCCAAGAAGATTTGTCCATCTGTAATTGAAATTACGTTGGTAGGAATGTAAGCAGAAACGTCTCCTGCTTGTGTTTCAATGATTGGAAGTGCTGTTAGCGAACCGCCTCCTTTGACTTTATCTTTCAAAGAAGCTGGAAGGTCGTTCATCTCTTTAGCAATACTATCGTCAGCAATTACTTTTGCGGCACGTTCTAATAAGCGAGAGTGCAAATAAAACACATCCCCAGGGTACGCCTCACGTCCTGGAGGACGACGTAATAAGAGCGATACTTCACGATAGGCTACTGCTTGTTTAGATAAATCATCATAAATGATTAAAGCGGGTCTCCCTGTGTCTCTGAAATATTCTCCAATTGCAGCTCCAGCAAAAGGTGCATAAACCTGCATCGGTGCTGGATCAGAAGCATTAGCTGCAACAATCGTAGTATAGGCCATAGCGCCTTTATCTTCTAGTGTTTTAGCAATTCCTGCAACAGTAGAAGCCTTTTGTCCGATGGCAACATAGACACAATATACGGGTTCTCCTGCATCAAAAAATTCTTTTTGATTCAAGATGGTATCGATACACACCGTAGTTTTTCCCGTTTGACGATCCCCGATCACTAATTCTCTTTGTCCACGTCCTACAGGAATCATGGCATCAATTGATTTGATTCCCGTTTGTAAGGGTTCGTTTACGGGTTGGCGGAAAATAACCCCAGGCGCTTTTCGCTCCAACGGCATTTCAAAAAGCTCGCCTTCTAAAGCCCCTTTCCCGTCAATAGGATTACCTAATGTATTGACAACACGACCGACAACACCTTCACCCACATTGATTGAGGCAATTCGTTGCGTTCTTTTGACGGTATTTCCTTCTTTTACTCCTTTAGATGGACCTAACAATACCACCCCTACGTGGTCTTCTTCTAAGTTAAGTACCATTCCTTCAAGGTTGTTATCAAAAGCAACTAGTTCACCATACTGTGCATTGGAAAGTCCAAATACACGGGCAATACCATCACCCACTTCGAGTACAGTACCTACTTCATCCAGAGCGGATGCTGAGCTATAGCCTGATAATTTTTTTTTTAGTATTGCTGAAACTTCAGCGGGATTTACATCTGCCATGATCGTTTTTCTTTAGATCGTATTCGTTTTTGTTAATGTTGTTTTTATCGCCTTCAACTGATGCACAATACTAGCATCGTATTGTGTGTCGCCAATTTGAAGAATGAAACCGCCGATAATTGCCGGATCAACTTTATTTACAAGTTGTACTTTATCCTTAGTCAAGCCTTTTGCTTTTTCCAAAACAAGTTTTTCCAAAGCAGGAGATAATGGAACGGCGGTAGTAACTTCCGCTTGAATTTCTCCCTGAGTTTGAGCATAAAGGCGAACATACTGTTCTGCAGTTGCGGCAACAATCGCGAGGCGATTATTTTCAGCCAGAAGTGAAAATAATTTTAGCGTTTCAGGGCAAGCACCAGAAAAAATTGCCTTCAAAGCAGACTCTTTTTGAGCCACTGGAAGGATTGGATTTTCTAAGACCGTTTGCAATTCGTCATTTTCTTGCATTAGGACTCCCAAAGCAATCATATCTTTAGCAACTGCCTCAGAGGCTTTAGCCTCTTGGGCAAAAAATAATGTAGCTTTAGCATAACGAAGTGCAGCGCGCGTTCCTCCCATTTTACTTTAAGTTGGTGTCTTTTAATAATTGTTCAACCAACTGCAATTGCTTGTCGTTGCTTTCCAATTCTTTTTGAAGCACTTTTTCAGCAATCTCCATCGCAATGGAACCTACTTGTTCTTTCAACTCGTTTACAGCTGCTCGCTTTTCATTTTGGATGGCGTCTTGTGCTTGCGCCAAGATTTTTTGTGCTTCAACTTGTGCTTCTTCTTTAGCGCCATTAATCAATTCAGAACGTGTTGCACGTGCTTCTTTGAGTAAAGCTTCTTTCTCAGCACGGGCTTCTTTTAAGATCCGTTGATTGTCCGATTGCAAACTCTCCATCTCATTTCTCGCTGCTTCAGCAGAAGCAAGTGCATCTTTAATTGAAGTTTCGCGCTCATTGACTGCATCTAAAATAGGTTTCCACGCAAATTTTTTGAGCAAGAAAAACAAGCCTATAAAAATGAGGGATTGCCAAAAGAACAAGCCTAATGAAAATTCACCGATTAATTTTTCCATCGTTTAAAACGTTAAGTTAAAAAGGGCCTTAACAGGCAACTAATGTTATACTGCAAATAACGCAGCAAAACCAATTCCCTCTACAAGGGCAGCAGCAATCAACATCGCTGTTTGAATTTTACCATAAGCATCTGGCTGACGACCAATCGCCTCCATCGCAGAACCACCGATTCTACCGATACCCATACCTACACCGATCACTACTAATCCGGCTCCTACCATTACTGGAATTTCCATAATTATAATTTTAAATTAAACACTCTTTTATTGACACATTGCTGTGTTTGGGTTAATGATGCTCATGTTCTTCAGCGGCAAAACCGAAATAAAGCGCAGAAAGCATCGTGAAAATATAGGCTTGTAATAAAGCCACTAATAATTCTATAATCGAGATCGCGAAAGCCAATCCAAAGGACAATGGGCTTCCCAACCAACTTTTAAAAATAAACATCAAACCAATTAAACTCATCATTACAATATGTCCCGCTTGCATGTTTGCATACAGACGAATTAATAAAGAGAACGGCTTGATAAAAATTCCCAGTACTTCTATAGGAATCAAAATAATATATAATGGGACTTTAGCATACCATTTCATTGAAGCTCCAAGAGGGTCAAAAATATGGAGCCAGTAGTCTTTAGTACCTGTAAAGTTTGTAATCATAAAGGTAAGTAACGCCAAACCAAAAGTAACTGCAATATTTCCTGTAACGTTTACTCCCAATGGAGTCAGACCCAACATGTTTAAAAACCAAATGAAAAAGAAGACCGTCAATAGGAAGCTCATGTACTTTCCATATTTTTTTTCTCCAATATTTGGGCGAGCAATATCATCTCTGATGTATAAAACAATAGGCTCAAAAAAGCGACCAATTCCTGCAGGAACACCTCCGTTTACTGCATAAGTTTTGGCCAAACCTTTAAATAAGAAAAACATCAAAAAAGCGATCAATAGCATACTGGCCACTCCTTTGGTAATCGAAAAATCTAGAGGGGCAACATTTGTCGCGTGATGGCTTTCGTCATAATTGATCGTTCCCGCAGCATCTGTACGGTAAATTTTTGAATGATCTAGTTTGTAATGGTATGCTCCTGATTGTACGACTGCCTCTCCGTGATGTAGTTTTGAAGAAGAAAAAACATGCAATCCGTTGTCCCATAAAATAACAGGAAGAGGAATTCCAACATAAATATGTTTTCCGGATTCATTGGTGTAGGAGAACAAACTAAAATCGTAAGCATCTTGAAGGTGATGTGAAATATACGCTTTAATTTCTGCTTTTAAATCTCCCGAAGCTTCACTTTCTTTAGCCTCTAGGGTGTAGGGTGCTGAAAACAACGCTGTGAGGAGAAGGAAAAGGGTATACAATTTGTTTCGCGTTGTCGGCATAAAACTTGTTTCTGTGTAGTGTTTTTAGCGCTGCAAATGTAAGGCTTTCGAATAAATAAAGAAATAAATAAAAGTTTTTTTAACCGACTTTTTTTGATCCTAAACAAAAGGGCATAAATCGGTTTGTAGAAAATCCCTTTAAGAAAAGTGATCGCTAGCTGTAACGCCTTGTTAAAACTACTATCTCCATTAAAAGACCAATTGCATAAGGAGCAAAAAAAATGAAAAACTCGGAGCGTGTTAAAACGCCATCCATCTCAAATCTGGGATGGAAATAAAAAAAGTATACCCCCAATTTTAGCGCAACGGTAATCAAATAGAGAGTGGCTAGATTTTGTTTTTTGTGATGTATCCCCCAAGCTAAAAGAAAAAGTGCAATAATCGCTAAGATTAAATTGATTCCATAACTCGCAATTAAAAACGGACTTCTCCCCGGTAATAATTCGAGTTGAACAAATAAGCCCAAAGGCATCAATATTAACAGAAGGACAATATAAAAGAGGTTCTTTTTCATGGATTATTCCAAAAGCTTTTGCTTTGTTTATAAATCAGCCATAAAACGATGATCAACCCAAAAACACTCAAAATTAAAGCAAAACGGGTAGTTTCATACTGTGCATCTAAAAAAATGCCCAGTTTGACGGCCCCATACATAATGATTCCGATTTGAAACGCAAGGCTAGAAAAGATCAGCCATCGATTAGGCTGTTTTTTCAAGGGTATTGGTTAATTTTTTGACTCCATCTTCCTCTGAATGCATTGAACAATTCGCATTAAAAATTGCTCCAGAATCCACTATTAATTTCTGAATAAAAACTTCCCCTTCCACATTGCTTCCCGTTTTGAGGGAAAGCGTTCCGGATACGGTTAGATTTCCTTTGAAAATGCCTTCAATATCGGCATTTGCGCATAAAACTTTCCCAATCACTGAGGCTTCTCTTCCAATAATTACTCTTCCAATAGTTTCGACATCTCCCACTAATTTACCATCAATTCGAATGTCTGTTTTGGCTTTAATAGAGCCCTTTAAAACAGTGTTTTTATCAATTTTACTGTATTGTCCGTTTGAGTCTGTTGTTTTCATTTTGATTCGTTTTTCCAGGTTTTGTTTTTCATATATGCTCGATATTGGGATGTCAAAGCTACAAAATTATCTAAAGTTTCGAGAGTTAAAGCACTTTTGATCCATGGATTTGCTTTTAACGTTTCTATTTCTTGCGTGTCTCGGATGCCGTGTATTACAACAAATGAATAGGTTTCATCGTAAACATCTTGACTAACAGTCCAGTTGCTTTTGGTAGTAGATAATACGCTTTTGACTTGATCAAAAAAAGCTAAAAACTGCGTCTCATTTCTATTTAAAAATGGGAAAATCCATTTGTAATTTTTATAAATCGCTCCTTTTTCTTCCAAGTTATTGTTTGCTTCTATTTGTTCAATCAATGCTTTTGCGTTGATCCCCTCTCTCTCAGCACTAAAATTTGTGGCGACCTCCCCAAGGGCTTGTTTCCATGTAGCAACTCCATGGAGGCGTCCCTTAGTATGGGCTTTTAAAAGCGCAATTTTAGGTTCCATCTGACTTCCGCTTGTTACCACTTCTAGGGATTCAATTTCTCTTAAAACATTTTTAAAGTCTTGCTTTTCGAATAAATCTAATGCCTTTGCATACAACTTTTCGGGGGTAATAACTCCAGAATCATCATAGTTGTCTGGATCTGAAAGAAGCCGTGCGAATGATGTGTCAGGATAATCTGCAACTAGGCATGCTTTATTTTCAGCCGCATCTTGAGGAAACTCTTTTTCATTCATTCGATATAAATGATACAAGGCTTGCACTGCAATTGCTTTTGGAGGTTTCGTTGCCAATAAGGTTTCTAAACGTGTTCTAGCTAAGGGAAAATCACCGAATTTTTCTTTATAAATCATTCCCAATTGTAAATATACTTTTTGATTTAGGCGACTAATACTGTCTTTGGCATCTTCTTTCTTCGGTAAAGCCATTACATAACTCTCAGGGGTTTGCTGAATGAAAACTACTTTTTTTGAGCTCAACTCAGCATCCTGTAATGTATTTGATAAAACTGTTTGTATAGATGCAGCCTGCCTCCAATTATCTACATTGGGGCGATCTCCCCAATTTGCTTTGTACGTTTGACGTCCTTTCAAAACCACTTTTGGATTGTAAAAATAAAAGGCGTTTTGTCTGCTTCTCTGCGTTAAAAATTGATTCTTTTTTGACTGAGACTCGAGTGTTTTTTCTGCTAGGGATTGCTGTTCATCAATAAAATTTTGAAAAAACTGTAGTTGTTCTTCCTGATTCATGGAAAGTAAAGAAAGGATGCTGTCTGTTCTTTGGATTGTTTTTTCATAAACAATAACTTCAGTCAAATTCTCCCGTTTTCTTTTTAGTTTTTTGTAATCAACTGTGGATTCCTCAAAAAGAGGGAGTAGTTTCTCTAAATAGGCTCCTGTTTCTAAATAATTTCCTTTGCTGAAATAATAGTCGGTTAAATCTTGATAATTTTCAATTTGAGTGTAAGAATCTACGGTGGCTGACGCTAATGATCGATTGAAATGTATCAATGCCAAGCTGTCGAGTCCTTCTTCCAAATACAACCTTCCTAAAGAACGGTCAAGTAAATGTTCAAAAGGCTTGTTTTCATAATTTTTAAATAAGCGTTCAATGCCCTCAACTCTGTCTTCAAATATTGATGAACTATTTAAGAGGGTTTGCTTAATTTTCGCATTGATATAAAACTTTCGAGAAGCTTTTCGTTTCAAATCAGTAATGGCTTCAAAAGCCCATAGTGCTGAATCTTTTTTTTCAAGCGCCTCAAAAAGTTGCCCTGTAATGAATAAATATCGGGCTCTTGATTTTCTTTTAGGGGATGCAAGAGCTGCTCTTTTCATATAATAAGCCGCTGAATCTCTCTTTTTTAAATTAATAAATGCCTCAGCAACTGTAGCATTTGCTAATGGGTAAAATTGATTTCCCAGATTCAATGATTTGGCAAGGGGTCTCAAGTTTTGAATTGCCAATTCGTCGTTTTGCAAACGAATATTCGTTTTCTCTCGCCAAATTTTCCCTTGAATAAAAATACTTTGATCTGCTCCACTTTTTAATAAAAAATTAAACGCCTCGAGTGCTGGGAAAAAACGACGGTCAAAATAACGTGCTTTTCCAAGAAGGAGATAGGCCGCGTCAATCTGGCGATTGTATTGATTCCCATTGATGTTCATGGAGTGCTTTTGAATTGCTTTAACCGCTTTTTCTTCTGCTCGATCAAAACCCGGAACTATCGAAGATTGATCGATATTCTCTCCCCTCAAATTAATGGGTTCGACCGGAATTAACTCATAAAAGTTATCCTCATACGCTTCATCTAAAATTTGTTTTCCTATCGCAAAGGCTTCTTTTCCATTAAACAACACATTATATTTCGTGGTAAGGGTGTGATACTCTTGATTGACAACTCCTTTCTTGCTTGTGCTACAGGAAAGCAGCACAAAAAAGATCAAGGGGAAAATCCAAAAAACAAGGCGTGTTCTTCTCATCTGAGTTGCATGTAAGGTAATAACAAGAAAACTAGTGTTTTAGTATATCTTGAATCCCAATTAATTTGAAAAATACGCTTCTAACTCTTTGAGTGTGGATGCTGTAGTTTTTATGTCTTTTAAAATCACTCCCTTCTCCAGTAAAACAATCCGTTCGCAAACTTCTGTAACATGCGTTAAATCGTGACTGGAAATCAAAAAAGTGGTTCCGTATTTTTCGGCTTCTTCTTTTAAAAGATGTTTTAATCGAATTTGTGTCGTAGGGTCTAAATTTGCAAAAGGTTCATCAAGAATAACAATCTCAGGATGTCCTATTAATGCGCCAATAATTCCTGCTTTTTTCTGATTCCCTTTTGAAAAGTCCCGTAAGTATTTCTTTTGGTTCAGCACTTCTGAATTAAAAAAAAGCTCAAACCCTTTGACAAAAATGGTGACCTCTTCCTCCGTTTTTCCTCTCAAACGACCAATAAATTGATAATATTCTTCCACCGTTAAATAACCAATCAAATAGCTCTCGTCAATAAAAGCCGCTGTAGCGGGTTTCCAAGCTTCACTTTTTTGAACATCAATATCATTAATTGTAACACGACCACTTGTCGATTCAATCAAATCAAGTAATAAACTAAAAAAGGTCGTTTTGCCAGCACCATTATTCCCGACAAGGCCAAAAATTTCTCCTTTAGGAATTACAAGTTCTTGGAGGTCTAAGACTTTGACCCCTCCATAGGTTTTGGAAAGAGATTCTACTGAGATCATATATTGTTTTTGTTAAAGGCCGCAAGGGTCTCATATTTCTTACTTTGGTATGTCTTTTCAATTTGAGTTAACAATTGATTTTTGAATAAAAACCCCAACACTCCTGCAATGAAAAGTCCAATAACTCCAGCATAAAAACCAAAAAATAGATTGGGTATATAAAAAACAACTACGGGTAAAACCAATTTGGGTAACGCAAACAACATCTGTGTCAAGTTAAATCCTTGTGTGTTTTCAAAGGCTTTCGCCTTCACATTTAGCTTTATGGGTGTTACATTATAAGCTCCTGAAAAAAGATTAATTAAACTCCCAAAACCAAAGTTAAACACGCCTGCTGCAACAATAATTAACATTGTCTTTTTGCCAAAATATAAATAGGGAAATGATAAAATTGTGCAAACCACAACAGAAAACATCAGTAAATAAAGCTTGGATTTTAGGTATTCTATATAGGGCAAGTTCTGTCCCATCAAAAAAGAATAATATTCACTATCCCATGCGGGGACAAATTGCCCAAAAGAAATCATAAATCCTCCTGTAATAAATATCCCCGCAAAAATGAGGATAGTAGGATTGTCATTATAGATGTCCTGTGTAAAAAAAATCAATCCATAAAACAAAAACAAAAACCCCATCATTACAACTTGTCGAGCACGAATGTTTCTGATAATCAAACGAATATCATTTTTCAAAAGTACTCCCGTGGGACCCCAGGCATCAAGGAAGTGTAATTTTGATCCAATGATACGTTCCTTCTTTTTGCTTAGGCCTTTATCCAAATACAGTTGGGCTTTTAAAAATTTCTCTGTTAGGTACCACATCAAAATAAAGACTGCTAAAGGAATCCCTAACCCTAAGGGTTGTGTATAAAGCAAATCAAAAGCTTGGTTAAAAAAAGAAAGTATGGGAACTTCCAAATACGTTTCTAACAAATAGCCGCCTGCAATGAAGGAAATGGTTCCAATGGCAACTCTTTTATTTTTATTGAAAAGAAAAACCAAAAAGTTATTTACCCCCGAAAGGGTTAATATTCCAATAAACCAGATCCACAAAGAAAGGGTTGTCCCGTTTTCTTTACTAACTACAATACAAAATGGAAGTAAAATGATCAGTGGAATAAAATTGAAAAAAGAAGTCAATGAACGCAGCATAACCCTTCGTATAATTTGCGCTTTTGTAATGGGTTGTATCAAAAGAGATTTTACGTCAGACACAGGGGGATTTTGTAGAAAATAGCGGAACAAAAAATCCAATGCAAAGAAATAAATCAGCCATTGATTTACAACGCTTATCGGATCCGCCTCTGGAAAGACTTTTCTAATGATAAAAAAAAGACCAATCCCTAATCCTAAAAAAACCAATAAAAAATAAAGTGTTAAAAAACCAATAAAAATTCTTGCCGCCATTTTTAATTCCCATTGAGGAGCTCTAAAGAATTTTTTCTTTGCTAAAGAGAGGGATTGTTTAAGAGAAATAGACATATTAGGCTTTTGGAACTCTTACAATGATAATCATTTTTTTAAATTTGCCAAAAAAAGTTATGTCGTCATTCCATTCGTTAAAGGTTTCTAATATTGAAAGAATAACCTCCAAAGCCGTAGTTGTCTCTTTTGAAATCCCCGATTCATTAAAAACAGAATTTGAGTTTCTTGCAGGACAATATATTGGTTTACAAGCTCAAATCAATGGGGAAAAAGTTCGCCGATCCTATTCCATTTGTTCAGCGCCTCAATCGGGAATCTTAGAAGTAGGGATTAAAGAAGTGCCCAAAGGTGTTTTTTCTGGCTATGTAAACAAACAGCTTGCTGTGGGCGACATCCTGGAAGTTAGTACTCCCGAAGGGCGTTTCACCCTAACTTCAGAAACTACCGACAACACCCTTGTTGGGATAGCCGCAGGAAGTGGTATCACACCCATTATGTCCATTATAAAATCCGTAATACTCGATCAGTCTAATTCTCAATTTGTTTTATTATATGGAAATAAGTCTCCCGAGGAAACCCTGTTTTATGAAGAACTTTTAATGCTTGAAAAAGAAAATCCCAGACAATTAAAAATTCATTGGGTCTTCAGTCAAACTAATGTTACAGAAACTCACTTTGGTCGCATCGATGCTTCTCTGGTAAATTATCTTCTCAAGCAAACTGAAAATAAACACCCAAAGGCATTTTATCTCTGTGGCCCTGAAAGTATGATCAATCAAGCTTCAAATCAATTATTAGAAAAAGGAATCAATAAAGAGCAAATCTTTTTTGAACTGTTTACTGCCAGTACAGAAACAGTGGCAGTGACCTCCGCCGCAGAAAGCGGAACACTCTCTTTAACCTGTGATGAAGTAACCCATTCCCTTGAGCTAGCCTCAGGTAAAACCCTTTTAGATATTGCGTTAGAGGCTAAATTAGATGTTCCCTATTCTTGTCAAGGTGGAGTTTGTAGTAGTTGTATTGCACGCGTAACAGAAGGAAAAGCCAGTATGCAAAGCAATCAAATCCTTACTGATGCAGAAGTTGAAGAGGGGTTGGTCTTAAGCTGTCAGGCAGTGGCTCAATCTGAAACCCTGAGTCTTGACTTTGATGATGTCTAAAACGCTTTTGTCTCTTTTTTAAAAAGAGATTAGATTGTATTGATACAAATTGAAGGAAACCGCCGTGATGATGAGGGTCAGAATCAATAGCTCTTTTATCAGGTTGTTTTTTATATAATCTATACCGAGACCAAGAAAAAAAGCCGTTGGAATAAAGCTTAATAACCACTTTTCATTTCCATGATATAAATTTAAATATCTAAAAAGGATGCTAATAATCAACCATATCAACATAAATTGAAACGCTCTATAAACACCCTGTTTGCCCAATGAATTCTTGTATTGAGTAGGTCTAAAGAAAAGGGCTATTACTACGCTCCCCAATATCGCTCCAAGCCAAAGGCTTTCGGATACTTGAAAATCAATCGTATTCACATTGACGCTTTTATAGAAAAAATGACCTGTTAAAAAATAAGAGCACACCATTAAAAATTGAGTAGTGCATAGAATTCCTGTTATCAAAATAATTCCATTTTTAAGTCTTCGATACTGAGGTTCAATAAAAAACAAGAAAGGAACTGTGTAAAAAAGAACAAAGTTGTAATTAAAGAAACTAATGCTGGTTATGAGAACACTGAGAAGGAAAATCTCCTGAGTGGGTTGTTTTTGTTTTAACTCTCGCGTGTAAACATTTAGTGCAATCAACAAAAAAAGTCCAATCAATCCTCTTTTTAAGTCAAATGTTCCTTCTTGATTAAATAAAAGAATCGTTAAAGGAAAAGAAAGAAGGTGAGTTGCTCCAAATTTAGCATTCAATTTCTTGTTTTCTGAGAGGGATACTAAAAGGGTAATGAGAATGAATAAAAAACTAAATCTGACGGTTTTCAAAAAAGCATCTTGCTTTATATCGCCCAAGCTCATACAATACGTGATAAAAAGATTTGCAAAAAAGCACAAAAAAAAAGAAGCAATGAACGCTTGAATACTTACCCTTTTAAATATCTTTGCAAACATATTGGTTCAAATTTTAAATCAATTTATAAATTAATTCGCTTATGAAAGCTTTTTTTGAAGGAATCGCCTGGTTATTTGAAGAAATTCTTTTTCTTCCTTATGATCTTTTACGCCAACTAGAAAGTAGCAGTTGGACACTCGCCAACTCAGTCAATTGGATCTTTTTACTAATTGGATTTTCTGCTTTAATTTATTGGGTGTTACAACTCAACTTATTTGACAAAAATGGGGAAGAAGATAAAGATCCTTCCGCACATTCTTTTCTATAAATCAAACCCGATATCGCTTCGGTAGTTTATTCCCTCATACTTGATTTTTGATAAAATTTCGTAGGAGCTTTTTACTGCCTCTTGATGATGCTTTCCAAAAGAAGTAATTGCCAATACGCGTCCACCAGACGTTTTTATTGAGTCTCCCTCTTGTTTGGTTCCTGCATGAAAAATCATTTTCCCATCAAGCTGCTTGAGACCCGAAATAGTTTTTCCTTTTTCATACGCCTCAGGATAGCCCCCTGAAACAGCCATTACCGTTGCGGCCGCAGAAGAATCTATCTCTAATGTAACTGTATCAAGGCGTTCTTCATTTACCGCCTTAAGGATGGCTAAAAAATCGTTTTTAATTCTTGGAATCACCACTTCGGTTTCGGGGTCACCCATTCGAACGTTATATTCAATCACTTTGGGTTCTTCTCCTACTTTAATCAAACCAATAAAAACAAAGCCTTTGAACGGCAGATTGTCTTTTTTCAAACCTTCAATGGTTGGTTTGATAATTTGCGTTTCAATTTTTTCTTTGAATTCCTCCGTAACAAAAGGAACTGGGGAAATGGCGCCCATCCCTCCGGTATTCAATCCTGTATCTCCCTCTCCAATTCTTTTATAATCTTTAGCCATTGGAAGCGTTAAATACGAAGATCCGTCAGTCAAAACAAAACAAGATAATTCTATCCCTGCCAAAAACTCTTCAATAACCACTTTTTTTGAAGCGGCCCCAAATTTACTTTCCAAGAGCATTTCACCTAATTCTCTTTTTGCTGTTTCTAAATCGTCTATAATAAGCACTCCTTTTCCTGCGGCTAGACCATCGGCTTTTAATACATATGGGGGGTTGCTTTGCTCTAAAAAAGCTTCTCCTTCAGCAAGGGTCTCGGACGTAAATTCAGCATAAGCTGCGGTAGGGATATTATGACGCATCATAAACGCTTTGGCATAAGCCTTACTTCCCTCCAAAGTAGCGGCCTCTTTTTGAGGTCCAATCACTCCAACAGAAGAGAGCAGTGGGTCCTTTAAAAAGAAATCATGTATTCCGTTAACCAAAGGATCTTCAGGACCTACAATCACTAACTGAATGTCATGGGCTAAAACCGCTTTTTTTATCCCCTCAAAATCATTTACATCAATGGGAAGGTTGGTCGCACACGATGCTGTCCCAGCATTTCCAGGGGCTGCAAAAAGTTGGTCGCAATCTTTACTCTGTTTAATTTTCCAACAAAGGGTGTGTTCACGTCCCCCTCCGCCAATTACCAATACATTCATTCAAAATAATTTTTTCAAAGATAAACACTAATGATGGATCTCTGTTTATAGTCTCTTTTTAATCTTTTAAAAAAGTGCGCATTTCTTTTTCAATTGTTTTGACAAAGGGCAAATGCGCTTTTTTGGCTTCAGGTTGTTGTCCTTTCAAGCTCAATAAATCTGTAGAATTAATGATTGGAAAAAAGTTTTCTAATCCTGCTAATCGACTTTGCTGATTGGGATGTTCTAAGCCATCTGATAGAAAAAGAACGGGCGTTTCAAAAGCAACAGCAGGAAGGGCAGAATGAATCCTTGAGGTAATCACTAAAGAGGCATTTGCAAGTAGCGCTAATTGCTTTGTTGCCGCTAAAATTCGTTCTTTTTCAGAAAATTGTTTTCGATCAATTAGTTGAGAGGTCCAAACCACCGTTTCGTCTAATGAATCCAAATAAGCCTGCAGTCGTGAAATTGCCTTTCTATATCGAATATATTTGAAAGGAAACTTAAGTGTTTGAACCAGAATATTAAAAAGACCATTTGTATGGGTTCGTCGAAACGTTTGGGGTTCGGGTAATAAACGCTCCAAAGGGCTAATTACAACGATCCCTTTTCTCTCTTTTTTGAGATTTACAAAGGCCGCTCTTTTTAAGCTCAAGGTTAAACAAGCAGAGAAAAACGTTTTTATACCCTTACGCTCTAATACTTTTTGTGTGTGTAAATCACGACAGCCTATGGGTTGATGGGCTTTTAAATAAGCAATCCCCTTTTCATTTAACATTACTTTTTCTGCGGTAGGGTTCAGATGAAACGAAATAAATAGGGGGGTAATGTGAGCCGACGGAGGCCAATGGGAGGGAGCTTCTATAAACCAACCATTCATAATAAGTTTGACCGGTTCTTCTGTGTAATCATCTAAAGAATCACGGTCTAATTCAGTACATTCCTCTTCCTCAATGAATTGCTTTGCTGCAATACTTTGAATGTAATCCCCCAAATTATTAGAGTTGGGATACGCCAAGACAGCTGCTTTTTTACTCATGAATTTCAGATCGATTTAACATGTCTAGAAACGCTTTTTCCCTTTTTTGTATTGGATAGGCCTTTTGAATTCTCTGCCTTGCTTTAGACCCCAAATGTTCAGGCTCTTTTTTTAAGAAATCTACTAAAACACCACGATCAGTATTCGCCTTAAAAAGTAAACCCGTATTTCCAATGGCATCAGGAATACCGAAAACGGCTTTTCCAATGGGTACACATTCGCAAAGCATAGCTTCGCATAAAACATTAGGCAAGCCCTCAATTTCTGATCCTTGAAAATAAAATTGGTTTTTGCTGTAAAGTGTTTTCAGTTGTTCCCTGGTTTGGGTCTCTAAAAGTTGAATATTATCCGGTAGCGGATCTAAATTTAGACGGAGGGATTTAATCCCTGCAATGGTAAACTCATGAGAGGGAAGTGCCTTTGCCAATGAAATAAACAAAGGAATTCCTTTTCGATTAAAGGTGCGCTGGTCTGAAATATTTGCTACAGTCAGTACCGTGTTTTTTCGTTTCCTTTCATTTGGTTTCCAAAAAGTAGCATCATAAGCTGTAGGGACTTCTACTATAGGTGTTTGAAGATTAGGAATAAAATGTGAAATTCCTGACTGTGTTTTTGTGTCTTTTTTAGCTTGATCACATCCTTCCGCTAAGCTTTTATGGACTACCCAAATCTGATCGCTCAAGCTGTAGTTTAGACGGGCAATTTTTTGACGACTGTTCTTTTTTAAAAAAACTCCATACGCCAATGAAGGGCTAGAAACCGCGTCATATCCTCCAACAATTATGGTGCTTTTCTTGCCAAAAAATTTGGTCCAAAATAGCGGTAAAAAAGAATGGTAATCATTAAACCAGCTTATTGTTGATTGAGATTGAAGAACATAAAAAAACCCTAAAAAAAACTCTCGAAATCGATTAAAGAAAAAACGAAAAGGGTCCTTATAAGGGGGAGAATGAATTAAAAGAACCGAAAAACCAAGAGACTCGAGTAGTGCAATGTCTTTGAGGACAAAAGTGTTTTTGACCGTGCACACCAAAGTTACTTTGTTGACTTTCATCGATTGTCTTCTTTAAAATTGAAAAGTGCATCTAATTCATCTGCTATTTTTCTATTATCAGACACTTTTGGAATCTTGTTTTGCCCACCCAATTTTCCGATGCTTTTCATGAAGTTTTTAAATCCTCCCGAAACAACTGAACGAATCACTAGAGGTCTTAAAACTTTTCCCACAATGAGATCCTTATAATAAATGTTTTTCTCCTGCATACATTTGTCAATTTCGAGCGCAAAGGTTTCCATGTCTTTTGGTGCAGAATCAAATTCGATATACCATTCATGGAATGGTAATCCTTGGTTTGGATTAATTTGTGGTGCTACTGTGAACTCTCTGATTTGAACTGGATCAACCTCTTGTTCTATTGCACTTTTGAGCGCTTGTTCTACTTCGCTGACAATCACATGCTCTCCAAAAGCTGAGATAAAATGTTTAATTCGACCGCTGACAATTACTTTGAATGGAGAAAGACTGGTAAACTGAATTGTATCACCAATATTATACCTCCACAAGCCTGCGGTTGAAGAAATGATCATGACATAATTGACTCCCAATTTTACTTCTTCTAATGGAATTGCTGAAGGGTCTTTATCAAAAAAGTGTGCTGCCTCTACAAATTCATAATAAATACCATGATCTACTAAAAGCAATAGCCCCTTGTCTTCTTGCTCATCTTGATAAGCAAAAAACCCCTCTGAGGCTGGATAAAGTTCAATACTGTCTGGAACACGACCGATCAATTTTTTAAATAGCGCTCGATAGGGTTCAAAATTAACCCCTCCATACACGAAAAGTGAAAAGTTTGGAAATAATTCCCCCACAGGCTTACCTTTTTTACTAATCAAACGCTCAAAATACATTTGAACCCAAGAGGGAATCCCTCCTATAATCGTCATGTCTTCTTCTTGAGTTTCTGCAACGACCGCATCAACTTTTGTTTCCCAATCTTCAATACAATTGGTCTCCCAACTTGGCATGCGATTTTTCTGTAAATAACTGGGGACATAATGGGCAACAATGCCCGATAAACGTCCTAATGCAACACCCTTTTTATCTTCTAAAACTGGACTTCCTTGAAGAAAAATATGTTTTCCATTTGTGGCACCTGCTTTTCCTGTTTTAAAAATATAATTTAGAATCGCTTCCCGAGCCGCTCGAATATGTTGGGGCATAGACTCTTTGGTAATAGGAATATACTTTGCTCCTGAGGTGGTCCCGCTTGATTTTGCATAATAAAGTGGTCTTCCTGGCCAAAGAACATCACTTTCTCCCTCCAAAACGGCATCAATATATTGTTTTAAGCCTTCATAATCTCTTATGGGAACCGCACTTTGAAATTCTTTTTGCCTTTTGATTTGGTTGAAATTATGTTCCCTACCAAAGCGAGTGTTTATTCCCCTTTTTATTAATCTTCTAAACACTTTTTTTTGAGCCTCAATTGGGTCTGTAATCCACTTTTGGTTTTTTCGATGGACAATCCTAGCGTATATTTTAGCTCCTAAAGCTTTAATCATTCGTCATAAAAGTTAAAAAAATTAGCTGGATTTAAAGGATAGCCCTCCATCCAAAGTTCAAAGTGTAAATGAAACCCTGTGCTATATTCGCCCGTATTTCCAGCGCTAGCAATAACTTCTCCACCGATGACTGCCTCGCCTTGAGATTTACTGAGCGAAGCATTGTGCTTGTAAACCGATAAAAACCCTGAAGCATGTTCTAAAATAATTACAAATCCGGTCTCCACTGTCCATTCAGCAAAGATTACAGTTCCATCGGCAATTGCTTTTATAGGGGTGTTTTCCTCTAAGACAATGTCAACAGCAAAATGGGATTCCTCTTCATTAAACTCTTGGGAAATGGGGCCTTTAGCCGGGGGAAATAACAAGGTTTTAAGCTCTAACGAACTGTTGTTGTTGTTTGGATTGTATTTGTCTTCATTTGCGACAAATGCCCTCAGTAAAGAATCTTCCATAATAGCAGGGACAAAACTTGTACTTTGTTCTGATGAATTCGATAATCCCGCTTTCGAAAGATCTTCCTCTTGAAAAGAAATATCTTCTGAAATTACAGCACGCACAGCATTTAAATATTGAATATTTTGATTGTAAAGTGTAATCAATGAATCGGTTGTAAATAAATTCTGAATTGCTTTTTGTCTTAATTCAGAGGAGTCATATCCTGGAATGTACTCTTTGAGAGAAGTATAGGAAATGGTCATAAAGATTGCAGTACATAAAAAAGACATCCCTAGAAAACCTGTCAAAAACACGCTAAATCTAGTAATACGCAACTGTGCTTTCTCTTCGAAAGTGTCTTCATTAATAATAACCATTCTGTAGGAACTGAATAGTTTTTTAATAAAACGTCTGCTTTTTGTTTCTTGTTTTGCCATAATTCAACACAAAGATACGGAATCCTTCATCTGGAAAAAGACCCTCATTACATTTTGATGTAAATCAAACTAAATATTTCTGTACATTTGTTTTAAAATAATACAAATACTAATGGCTTTAACATTTTTAGGCATGATCGGAGGACCACAAATTATTTTAATAATCGCTGTCGTATTATTACTTTTTGGAGGGCGTAAAATTCCTGAACTAATGAAAGGGTTAGGAAGTGGAATTAAAGAATTTAAAAACGCAACCAAAGAAGAAGAAAGTCCAAAGGTTGACGAAAAAAAAGACTAATTTACTACCTCTTTTAGTGAATTAATTATCGTGTTTAATTCAAACATGTAATCCCTTTTGTTTGCTGTAGGGGCAAATACAAATCCTTCCACAACCATTATTCTTTTCTTTATTGTATCCTGAATCATATAATTTACAAAAGGTCCTGCCATAAAATCATTGGCAACTTCCCAAGTCCCTTTGGTCAAATAGGTTTGTTTTCCCACTAATTCTGTTCGATAAAAATAGGGTCTAAATGCGCGTTCGGTAATCAGATAACTTCCTTCTAATCTTCCTGGAACGTAGGCTTTCCCAATAGAATCACGTATGGTTAAAATCCTTTCACTCAAAGCGCCCTTTAATGCATTTGCATTCAGGGAATACGCAATAATATTAAGATGCCCCTTTTGAACTTCCTTTTGTATCCACACAAAGTTGGTAGTGTCTTTAAAAGTTTTGTATGCCGTGGGATAAGTTAACTCAATCCCAAAACGATCCGCTAAGGTCTTTTCAGTCGTAGGAGACTTCATTATCCTTCTCAGTTTCTCCTTTCGTTCATTTTCAACGATTGTTTCCTTGAGTAACTTCGTGTTTTCTTCGAAATAAAAGCCTTGATTTTCTGCATCCGTTCCAGATATTGTAGCCAATATTTGTGGTCTTGCAAACTGATTTTGACTCAAACGAAATCCTTCCAGTGAATCTTTTCTAAACCAAACAATATTTCTGTTCTGTCGAGCAAATCCCGTAAAGGCTTTAGGATTCATATAAACCAATGAAAATTGGGGCTCATCTAAAGGAAGCCCTTCATATATCGCTTGCAAACCATCCCTTACTTGATCTCCTAAAGCACTGTTCCAATCTTTTTGAGGCATAACCACAGTAACATGATTAATATTTCCACTAGAGGTCGGCACATAAGAGCTGTTTTTATTGACCTCGCTTTTACAAGAGAAAGAAAGCCAAACAAGAAGTAATAATAACGCTTGTTTCATCTAATCTATTTATTATTGGTTAAAAGGTATCGTATATCCAATCTATCGTTCTACTTTTTCCCTTTTTATAAGTGGTAAGATTTTTCTGTTATTTCAGGGCAGCAATCCCCGGAAGTGTTTTGCCTTCTAAACTTTCAAGCATTGCACCCCCTCCAGTGCTAATGTAGCTCATTTTATGCTCAAAGCCAAACTGCTTTACCGCTGCTACAGAATCTCCTCCTCCAACTAAAGAAAAGGCACCACTTTGAGTTGCCTCTGCTATCGAATCCCCAGCAGCAATTGTTCCTTTAGAAAAATTAGAAAATTCAAAAACACCCATTGGACCATTCCATAAAATGGTTTTACACTTCAAAATAAGATCATGAAAAATGGCTTGACTTTTAGGTCCTGCATCCATGGCCTCCCATCCCTGAGGAATATCCATAACGTCAAAGCTTTGCTGATTTGCGTCATTACTAAAAGCGTCTCCAGCTAAAACATCCACCGGTAAATGAATTTGAACCCCTTTTGCCTCTGCTTTTTCTAATAATTCAAGAGCGTAATCACAATAGTCGGGTTCACAGATTGAATTTCCAACCTTTCCTCCCAGTGCTTTTGTAAAGGTATACACCATCCCTCCACCAATTATTAAATGGTCTACTTTGTCTAAAAGGCTTTCAATAATTGTGATTTTTGAAGATACTTTCGCACCTCCCAAAATGGCTAATATTGGTTTCTCACCTTTCTCCATAACCTGTTCAATCGCAAGAACTTCTTTTTCTAAAAGGCTACCAAAACATTTATTCTCTTCAAAAAAACGGGCAATGATGGTTGTAGATGCGTGAGCTCGATGAGCGGTTCCAAAAGCATCATTGACATAAATGGTGCCTAAGCGAGATAACTGTTCTGAAAAAGAAACATCTCCAGCTGTCTCTTCCTCATGAAACCTTAAGTTTTCCATCAATAAAATGGCTCCTGGCTCTAATGCCTCTGCTTGTGCTTCAGCAGCTGATCCTACAGTAGTAGTACAAAATTCTACGGGTCGCTCTAATACCTCAGCAACAGTTTGAACAATATGAGATAAAGAGAGTTTGGGATCGTGTCCTTTGGGACGTCCCAAATGTGAAAGCAAAACACAGCTCCCTCCTTGATCTAGAATATAATCAATCGTAGGTTTAGCCGCTTCGATACGCGTTCGATCTGTAACTTCAAACGCATCGTTGAGAGGTACGTTGAAGTCAACACGAATAATTGCTTGTTGTTTTTTGAAATTTTGCTGATTTAAAGTACGCATAGGTATAAATTTTGTCAAAAATACAATATTGCCAAGTGTAGCCAAGTATATTTTACAAAGAACTGTTTATACACTCAAAAAAAACAAGAGTAAGTGTATCTTTACTTCATGGTTTGGACAGGTGTCATTGGACAGCAAGGAATAAAAAAACAATTAGAGCAGCTATTGACTTCTGGTCAAGTTCCTCATGCTCAGCTATTTACAGGGCTTCCTGGCTATGGTGGACTTGCTTTAAGCATCGAATTTGGATTGACTTTATTAGGAGAAATTAGTGACAGTATTACTAAAAAGCCGTTAGGAGAAAAAATTCAACTTCCTGATTTTCATTTTGTGTTTCCCGTTGTTAAGAGGGGAAATGAAAAAGTCGTTTTTTCCAGTGATTATAGTCTGGAATGGTCTGCCTTCCTCAATGAATCTCCTTATGGAAATTATAATGATTGGTTTGAGTCAATAAATGTTGGAAACAAACAGGGAATCATTGGAGTCAATGAAATTGAAAAATTGCATCGAAAAATGCATTTAAAATCGTACAGTGGAGGCAACAAAGTTTGCGTCATTTGGGGCGTTGAAAAAATGAATAAAGAAGCCTCAAACGCTTTTCTAAAACTTCTTGAAGAGCCTCCCCAAAAGACTTATTTTGTGTTAGTGGCGGAGGATAGTGAAATGCTCCTTCCCACATTACTTTCTAGATGCCAACAGATAAGTATTCCCCCCATCGAGGATAATGAATTAGGATCTACCTTAAGTCATGAAATTGAGGATAAAGACAAGCTAGTCTCTCAAGCTGAAGGGGACTTTAGACGCTTACAGGGCTTATTGCAAAACTCCAACAATAAAGAACACGAAGCCTTACTGATTAAAGGCCTTAGAACCGCATTTAAAGCGAAAGGAAACAAAGGTGTAGTCATCGACTTGATGCAGTGGTCTGGAGAATTAGGTTTATTAGGTAGAGAGGATCAGAAGGCCTTTTTAAATTTCGGCATTCAGTTTTTCAGAGATGCTTTTCTTTTAAATTATTCTTTAACCACTCTGGTCCACTTCCGTTCTGAGAATAATTTTGATATGAATAAATTGGCTCCTTTCGTCAATAGCGAAAACATACAAGATCTTATCTCCTTATTTGAAACAAGTCACTATCACATCCTAAGAAATGCCAATGCTAAAATGATCTTTGCTGAACTTGGGTTACAATTAACGCGACTATTAAACAAGTCGACTACCTAATTTATTTTTCAAAAATGTAAATTTTCGAAGAATATTGACCGTTAAATAGAGCGAGCCAATTAGACCATATACCAACAAAAAATCCTTTGATAAATGCAAATCTGTTCCCTTGTTGCAATTCTGATAAATAAGAAATATAAATTGCATCAAACCATAAAGGATGAAAAGAACGAAAGCTAAATCCGGAAGACTCAACCAATTGAATCAATCCTTTATCTGTGAAATGCCATAAATGCCTGGGAACATCCAATGCCGCCCAATGGGATCTATAATGTTTAGCATCATAACTCATTAAATTAGGCACGGCTATAATCAGTGTTCCCTTGGTTTGAAGCTTACGATCTAGTTGTGTTAAGATTGCTTTTACGTCGGGTATATGTTCTAAAACATGCCATAAAGTAATGGCCGAAAACGAGGTAGATTTTGAAATATAATCGATTGTTTTATAGACATTTAACCCTTTTTCTAGACAGACGTTACGTGCCATATCACTGGGTTCAACCGTAGTTACAGTAAAGCCTTTATTTTGAAGAAAATTTGCAAAAACCCCTACACCCGAACCATAATCAAGAACAGAAGTCTTGCTTTCTGATATGAAACTAGCCTTGTAGGAAAGCATAAGTTTTTGAACAATTACATATAAAAAATCAAAAAAGGAATGCTTTTCTGTTTTATGAGAACTGTAAGCCTCCGCTTGATAATACAAGGCTAAATTAATTTCTTTAGGCAAGGCAGTATTGGCATACCCTTTTTCCTCATTCCAGAATATATCAAACTCCTCTGAAGACACCAAGTGGTCTTTGGCAGTGTATAAAAACCTTTTTTGTTCCACGTGAAACAATTTAACGTCCCATGGATACCAAAAGCACACTGATATCACTGGGATTGATCCCACTGATACGGGAGGCTTGTGCGATAGTATCTGGACGGATTTTATTTAACTTCTCTTTCGCTTCATGGGATAGAGACGCGAGAATATCAAAATTGAAATCTCTCGGAATCAAAATATTTTCTAAACGTTTTAATTTATCCGCATTACGTTTCTCTTTGTCGATGTATCCAGCATATTTTATTTCAATTTCTGCTTGCTCAAATACATCATCGTCAATCTTGAAATCTTTAAGATAAGTCGAAATGGAATCAAACTGATGTAAATCCTTTCTAGTTATGGACGGTCGAGACAAAAGCTTTGAAAATTTGTCGGTTTGCGAAACGGAATCAGACTTTTTACTCGTTAGAAGGGTATTGGCTCTTGTAAGCTCATAACTCGTTTTCCTGAGAAAACTAACCAATGCTTTTCTTTCTGCTTGCTTATTTTCAACCTTTTTTAAGCGCTCATCCCCTAATAATCCCAACTCGAAAGCTTTAGGCGTTAGACGCTCGTCAGCATTATCTTGACGCAACAAAGTTCTGTACTCTGCTCTTGAGGTAAACATTCTATAAGGCTCTTCTGTGCCTTTTAGAATGAGATCGTCTATGAGCACTCCGATGTAGGCATCTTGACGACCGAGAATAAAAGGGGTTTTCTCTGAAGCCTTTTGATGCGCATTGATCCCTGCCATTAGGCCTTGGGCGGCTGCTTCTTCATAGCCTGTTGTTCCATTAATCTGTCCTGCAAAAAATAGGTTTTGTATATTCTTGGTTTCTAAGCTATGAAACAATTGCGTTGGTGGGAAATAGTCATATTCAATGGCATACCCTGGACGAAAAAATTTCACATTCTCGAAACCTACAACCGATTTCAAAGCCTTGTATTGAATGTCATCTGGAAGAGAAGTAGAAAAACCATTTACGTAAACTTCGACTGTATTCCAGCCTTCGGGCTCAACAAAAATTTGATGCTGTGATTTGTCACTAAAACGATTGATCTTATCTTCTATTGAGGGACAATAGCGTGGTCCTGAACTTTGAATGGCTCCATTGAACATGGGGGACCGATCAAAACCAGAACGAAGGATGTCGTGAACCTCAAGATTAGTATGGGTTATGTGACAACTCAATTGACGTTTTAGTGGAATCGTAAGGTCAGAGAACGAGAACTTTGACGGCACCGCATCCCCAGGTTGCTCTTGCATTTTCGAATAATCCAAAGAACGGCCATCTACCCGTGGGGGAGTACCTGTCTTCATTCTTCCGATTTCAAACCCGAGGTTTTCGAGTGCTCCCGTTAAACCTACGGCAGCTTTTTCTCCTGCGCGCCCACCTCCAAAATTTTTCTCGCCGATATGTATCAAGCCATTGAGGAAGGTTCCGTTCGTTAACACAACCGTTTTAGAAAATATTTTCAATCCTAAAGAGGTAACAACACCTTTTATTTGATCTTGGTCCACAATAAGATCAACGATCATTTCTTGGTAAAAATCAAGATTGGGTGTTTTTTCAAGCATATTTCTCCACTCTAAACTAAACAAACTTCGGTCTGATTGGGCACGTGGGCTCCACATTGCAGGACCTTTAGATTGGTTTAACATTTTAAATTGGATCGCTGTTCTATCGGTTACAACTCCACTGTACCCACCAAGGGCATCAATCTCACGTACGATTTGACCCTTTGCGATACCCCCCATGGCAGGATTGCAAGACATCTGGCCTGTAGTTTGCAAGTTCATCGTTATTAGGATTGTTTTGGACCCCAGGTTGGCCGCAGCAGCTGCTGCCTCGCAACCTGCATGTCCAGCGCCAACAACTATTACGTCATAAGAAGTATCAAACATACGTTTTTTGTTTCACGTGGAACATTTTGATAAAATTATCCTCAAGCTTTCGCATTACACTTTTTTCGTCCGAATTCCCGTCGTTATAACCCATACAATGTAAAATGCCATGTGCTAAGACTCTAAGGCACTCATTTTCAATGGTTTGCGACTCTTCTTCTGCTGAGCGCTCCACAGCCCATAGCGAAATAAAAAATTCTGCTCTGAGTGATTCTCCTGAAGTATAATTAAAACTAATAATGTCAGTGTCGGTATCGTGATCTAAATAGTTTACATTCATTTCAAATAATTCCTCTTGTGAAACGAAATTATAAACCAATTGATCTACACTAAAATGCTGTTGGGAAATATACTGAAGAATCACCTTTACTGTAAATCTTTCGTCTAGAAAAGCAGGTATGTTATTAAACTGTATGATGCGTAACTCTTTTTTGCAAATATACAGGTTTTGGTTGGGTCAGTAATGCATATCAAAGAGAAGCCATTATCTTTACAAAAAAAAGAATGAAAACACGCGTTCGATTTGCTCCTAGCCCAACAGGACCTCTTCACATAGGTGGGTTACGTACAGCTCTATTTAATTACTTATATACAAAAAAAGGAAAAGGAACTTTTATTCTTAGAGTGGAAGATACAGATCAAAATCGTTATGTCGCAGATAGTGAAGAATATATACAAGAAGCACTAGAATGGTGTGGGATGGTCCCTGATGAAGGCCCTAAGAATGGAGGAGCATTTGGGCCTTATCGTCAAAGTGAACGAAAGGCTATTTATAAAGACCACATCGAACAACTCATCCAAAAAGGAGGAGCTTACTATGCCTTTGATTCAAATGAGGTGCTCACTGAAGCACGGACAAAAGCGGAAAAGGAAGGGCAAACTTTCAAGTATGGGGCTCACAATAGAATGGCATTTAAAAACAGTTTATCCCTCAATGAGGAAGAAACGATCAAGGCATTGAACGATAATTATGTGATTCGTCTTAAAGTCAATTCTGGAGAAACCGTAACCGTTCATGACGAGATTCGTGGAACTGTTCGTGTGGAAACGGCTGAATTGGATGATAAAATTTTAATGAAAGGTGACGGTATGCCTACCTATCATTTTGCAAATGTTGTTGATGATTACCTAATGAAAATTAGTTGTGTGATTCGAGGAGAAGAATGGCTTCCTTCATTACCCCTACATAAATTAATCTATAGTGCCTTTGGATGGGACACTCCAAAATTTATGCACCTTCCCTTAATTTTAAAACCCAGTGGAAAAGGTAAATTATCAAAACGTGATGGTGATAAAGACGGTTACCCTGTCTTTCCATTGAGTTGGGGAAAAGACACTCCAGGATTTCGCGAAATGGGATTTTTACCACAGGCTATGATCAATTATCTTGCCCTTTTGGGCTGGAATGATGGTACTGAAAATGAATTGTTTACGCTTAGAGAATTAGAATCTAAATTTTCTGTTGATGGAGTTCAAAAGGGAGGGGCTCGTTTTGATTATGAAAAAGCAAAGTGGGTAAACCATCAGAAAATTACACAAACCGATACGCAAGAATTATTGGAATTCAAAAGCGTAAAAGAAAACCTCATGGATCATCCTACTGAAAAACATGCTTTACTCGTCGATTTAGTCAAAGAACGATTGTACACCATGAATGATTTAAAGAGTGAATTGACCTTTATCCATAGTCCGTTTCCCTATGATGAAAAAGTTTTAGAAAAACTAAAAGGGAAGGATCCAATAAGAATTTTATCTAAAATAAAAGAAGAGCTAGAAAGAAGCCCTAGACTGTCAAAAGAAGATTTAATGGCATGGGCAAAAGAAAATGGTGTTCCCGTTGGCGCACTGATGCAAAGCTTTCGTTTGGCATTAGTAGGTAAACTTACAGGCCCTGATTTATTTCAAATTTGTAATCTTCTGGGGAAAGACCTATCTTTAATGAGAATCAATAATTTGATAGAATTTATTAACCTAAAACTTACTTAAATGGATACAACATCTCTATTTGTTATTATCGCACTCCTAGTAGTAATACTCTTTTCTGGTCTTTTTGTCGTCAAACAACAAACGGCTGCTGTTGTAGAGCGTTTTGGTCGTTTTTTGTCTATTAGACAGTCTGGACTTCACTTTAAAATCCCGCTTATTGATCGCATCTCGGGTCGGGTCAGTTTACGCATACTACAATTGGATGTTATTGTAGAAACCAAAACCAAAGATGATGTCTTTGTCAAACTGAAGGTTTCTGTTCAATATAAAGTAGTTCAAGAAAAGGTTTATGATGCCTTCTATAAACTAGATTATCCACAGGATCAAATTACTTCTTATGTGTTTGATGTCGTGAGAGCAGTCGTTCCAAAAATGAAATTAGATGATGTTTTTGAAAAAAAGAATGAAATCGCTAATGCTGTAAAAGGGGAACTAAACGATGCAATGATTAATTATGGATATGACATCATTAAAGCACTCGTTACCGATATAGACCCCGATGCAGAAGTAAAAGCTGCAATGAACCGTATTAACGCGGCGGAACGTAAAAAAGTTGCTGCGCAATACGATGGAGATGCAGAACGAATTTTAATTGTTGAGAAAGCTAAAGCGGAAGCAGAGAGTAAACGCTTACAGGGTCAAGGTATTGCAGATCAACGTCGTGAAATTGCTCGAGGTTTAGAAGAATCTGTAGATGTTTTAAACAAGGTGGGAATCAACTCTCAGGAGGCCTCAGCGCTTATTGTTGTTACACAGCATTATGACACGCTTCAAGCTATAGGTGGAGAAACAAATACTAACCTTATCTTATTGCCGAACTCACCCCAAGCCGGAAGTGAAATGTTAAATAATATGGTGGCTTCCTTCACTGCAAGTAATCAAATTGGGGAAGCGATGAAAAAACAGCAACTAGACCAAAATAAAGAGAAAAAATAATCTAATTATTTTGTTTAGCCCAAGTATCTCTAAGACCGACAGTCTTATTAAAAACTAGTTCTTTCTCTGTCGAATCAGGATCGACAACAAAGTAGCCCAAACGTTGAAACTGTAAGTTGTCAAAAGGCTTTGCTGTCTTTAAACTGGGCTCAACAAAGGCTTTAATTACAGTGAGAGATTCTGGGTTTACATGAGATTTGAAGTCAACATCTTTATCTTGATCTGGGGCAGGTACATTAAATAAACGATCATAAAGCCTCACCTCTGCACTCAAAGCATGTGCTTCTGAAACCCAATGAAGCGTTCCTTTGACCTTGCGCATACTCGACTCACTCCCGCTGCCGCTTTTGCTCTCAGGATCATAAGTACAGATAATTTCTGTAATCTTTCCAGAAGCATCTTTTACAACCGATTCTCCTTTAATAATATATCCGTTTTTTAGGCGTACTTCTTTGTCAATTGTTAATCTGAAGAACTTGCGGTTTGCTTCCTCTTTAAAGTCTTCCCGTTCAATCAAAAGGTATTTTGAAAAGGGAACTTTACGAAATCCTAATTCCGGCTGCTCTGGATTAATTTCTCCATCTAAGTACTCTTCTTTTCCCTCTGGATAATTAGAGATGGTTAGCTTAACGGGATCTAAAACAGCCATTACCCTGGGCGCTTTCAAGTTTAAATCTTCCCGTACTGAATATTCCAATAAAGACATGTCTATTACATTGTCTCTTTTAGCGACTCCTGCAGCATCAACAAAATTTCTTAATGAGGTAGGCGTATAGCCTCGTCTGCGTAAACCTGCAATGGTTGGCATTCTGGGATCGTCCCAGTCTTGAACAACGCCTTCTTGTATCAATTCCATAAGCTTACGCTTACTGGTAACGGTATAAGATAAGTTCATGCGTGCAAACTCTCTTTGTTTAGGTGCTATTTTGTCCAAAGGCGCTAGTGCTTCTAGAAACCATTCATAAAGGTCTCTATGAGGCTTAAATTCTAAAGAACATAAAGAATGAGACACCTGCTCAATATAGTCTGACTCCCCGTGCGTCCAATCATATAATGGATAAATACACCACTGATCTCCCGTTCTATGATGTGTTTTATAAAGAATGCGATACATCACGGGATCACGAAGCAACATGTTGGATGCGGCCATATCTATTTTGGCACGAAGCACATGAGAACCCTCTGGGTGCTTCCCGACTTTCATCTCTTCAAAAAGAGTTTGATTTTCGGAAATTGATCGGTCTCTAAACGGACTATGGGTTCCTTGTAATGTGGGTGTCCCCTTTTGTGCGGCTATGGTTTCTGAATTTTGAGAATCTACATAGGCCAAACCCTTAGAAATCAAGTCCTGGGCCCAAAGGTATAATTGATCGAAATAATCTGAAGCATAACATTCTAAGTCCCACTGATACCCCAACCACGCGATATTTTCCTTGATGGCATCTACAAATTGTTGTTCTTCCTTCGCTGGATTGGTATCATCGAAACGCAAATTTACAGGGGCATTATAACGCTCTCCTAAGTTAAAATTTAAGCAAATGGCCTTAACATGACCAATGTGTAAATATCCGTTGGGTTCTGGAGGGAAGCGAAAGCGAAGGTTTTCTTTAGAAAACCCGGATGTTAAATCTTCCTCGATGATGTGCTCTATAAAATGTAAGGGACGTTCCATTCCTTTATTTGTTTTTGCAAAGATAATGAATGGATGCTTTGCAGGGTATGAAGAAAACTGTGTTTATATTTGCTTCAATATTATGGGAAAGATTTATTTAAAAAACATTCGCTTATACGCTTTTCATGGCTGTATGGATGAAGAAGAAAAAATAGGGAGCGATTATGTTGTAAATGTCGTTGTTGATACTAACTTGGACCAATCTTCAAAAAGCGACCAACTCAAGGACACCGTTGATTATGTCGCCTTACATTCGATTGTAAAAAGTGAGATGGAACAACGCGCTAAATTACTAGAACACGTTGCTGATCGGATACTAATACGAATTATGAAAGAGCACCCAAGCGTTGAAAAAGCAAGCGTGAAAGTGGCAAAAAAGAACCCTCCCATAGGTGGAAATGTAGAAGAAGTAGCCGTAAAAAGAGAACTGCGGAGATCAGCTTTAAAATTCAATTAAATATTAGTACTTTTGCCGCATGGCATCGTGGCCGAGTGGCTAGGCAGAGCTCTGAAAAAGCTTGTACAGCGGTTCGAATCCGCTCGATGCCTCTTTATTCTTCGATTATAATCTTTCCCAACAAATTCGCCTGTGTAATTTGCTTTAATGGTTTTCCATAAACCCGTAACACACCACCGCCTACAACTTTGGCTTCAAGCAGGTTTGTCGCCATAATGTGAGCATAACCCCCTAAGAAACTATTAATTTTACTTTGTTGTGTTGTTAGTTTTTCTGCATCGCAGCTTCCACTTGAATTTAAGGATAAATTAAAATTTGTTGCTTTACCATTCAAATGCATTCTTCCAGCTGTGTTAATAACGGCATCCAAACGATCTACATCTACTTTTAAAGTAACTACCGCTCCGATTTTTGCTTCGACTTTTATACTTGTTTGCTTTATCGGTTCACCCGATAAAGTAACACCTTGATGCGCAACTATTCGGTCTAGAGGTTCACTGTGGTATAATTCTATATAAGTATAGCCTGGGTTTAAAACGCTTTTTGCAGTTAATTTAATTTTGATGATTTTATTTTTAATAGATATTACCACATCGTCTTTGTGATCCCCATAAACTACCGCTTTATTCACTTCCGATGGAATTAATTTAATATCTAAAGCAGAATACACTTTAACGCCATGAAAAGGGCTCATTGTAAGGGTTCTTCTATCAAGATCCTGAGAGAAGAGTGATAAAAAATTAAAAATAAGTACAAAAAATGAAATGCTTTTTTTTAACATAAAACAAAAATTAAACCGGTATAAAATCAAGAAAACGGCGGAGAATATTTACTTTTTTAACTTTAATAGTAATCGTATCACCCAACTGAAATACTTTTTTTGTTCGCTCACCAATAAAGGCATGCTGACGGTCGTCGTAGTGATAAAAGTCTCCTTTTATATCAATTATGCGAATCATCCCTTCGCATTTATTTTCAATTAATTCAACATATAAACCGCGATCTGTTACCCCAGAAATCACGCCCTCAAAATGTTGGCCAACCTTATCTTCCATAAAAACCATTTGCATATATTTTATAGAATCACGCTCTGCTCGGGTTGCAAGTTGTTCTCTCTGTGATGCGTGTTGACATGCTTCTTCAATGGTTTGTTTTGAGGGATACGGTTTTTTATCTAAATAGGTTTGTAAAAGACGATGTACCATTACATCGGGATACCTTCTTATGGGAGAAGTAAAATGAGTATAATGCGAAAAAGCTAAACCATAGTGCCCAATATTTTCTGTTGAATACTCCGCTTTTGACATGCATCTAAGGGTTAAGGTATCGATTAAGTTTTGCTCTCTTTTTCCGTTACAGGCAAGCAGTAATCCATTGATTTCACTACTCACATTTTTTTTGTTGGGGTTGAAAGAATATCCAAAAGGAGAAATTGTTTGCTTTAAATTGAATAATTTTTGTTCATCGGGATTATCGTGAATTCGATAAACAAATGGCGGCAAGGGCTGAAGGGTGTTAATAAATGCCGCTACTTTTTTATTGGCTAAAAGCATAAATTCTTCGATTAATTTATGCGCGTCTTTAGAGGTTTTAAAATAAACAGAGTCAGGGTTGTTTTCTTCATCTAAATGAAAATTAACTTCAACACGATCAAAAGAAATTGCTCCATTTTTCATCCGCTTATTGCGCCATGTTTTAGCTTGATAATCTAAAATATTTATGGCTTCAAAAACAGGATTTGATATTGAATATGTTTCTCCTGTAAGAGAAACCTCTGCATCAACTTGTTTCGTTTGATTCTCAATTACATGTTGTACTTCTTCATAAGCAAAACGATAGTCGGAATTGATAACCGTTCTTCCATACCATTCATCTTGAACCTGTCCTTCCTTGTTTAAGGTAAAAACAGCAGAAAAAGTGAATTTATCCTCTTTAGGTCTTAATGAACATAAACCATTAGATAAAACTTCAGGTAACATGGGCACTACCCGATCGACCAAATAAACAGATGTTGCACGATCATAAGCTTCTTGATCCAAAAGGGTATTTGGTTCTACATAGTATGAAACGTCTGCTATGTGAATTCCTACTTCGTACGTTCCATTGGATAATACTTTAAAAGACAGGGCATCATCAAAATCTTTGGCCGTTATAGGATCTATTGTAAAAGTCAAAACATCTCTAAAATCTCTCCTTTTTTTTATTTCTTTTGTGTCTAAGTCTTTATTAATTTTATCGGCAGCATCTTCAATTTCTTTTGGAAACTCATACGGCAACCCGTGATCATGTAATATTGCATGAATTTCAGTTTCTTTTTCGCCTGGTAAACCTAGACTCTTGATAATTGTAGCTGAGGGTGAATCTCTTTTTTCTTCCCATTCTTTAAAAACAGCGACTACTTTTTCACCGTCCTTGTAATCTTTTAATTCATTTCGCTCTATAAAGAGATCTGTATACATTCTCCCGTTTCTACATAAAACAAATCCAAAATCTTTATGCCGTTCAAAAACACCTACATATTCCTTATTCGCACGTTCTAATATTGTTTCAACATGAGCTTGAGCTATTTTATTCTTTCGTTGTATACTTATTTCAACAGTATCTCCGTGTAATCCTTTATTTAAAAACTTTCTTGGAACGACAAGTTCATCGTCATATCCTTCAATACGAACAACCCCTTTGCCGGAGGGAATTATGGTTAATTGGGTTGTAAAAAGTTCTAATGATGTAGCGTTAAACTGATATTGTCCTTTTTTGGATGACGTTATTTTCTCCTGACGATATAGCGTGTTAAGAACTTTAATAATATTGTTTCTCCCTTTGGTATCTTTAATATCCAAAGCTGCAGCGATTTGCTTGTAATTAAGAAGAACCTTCGGACGCTTTTTAAAAAGCGATAAAATTTTAAACTCTAAATGGGATTTTTCTTTTTTCTTTTTGGACATTATTTTATATAAGTTAAGACAAAGGTACAATATTCGTTTTCTTCACTTTATGAACACTACTAACATTATATACATATTTTTTTCTTTTTTAAATTAAATTCATGATGATGTATATAGTATGTTGATAGTGATTATAAAATATTATGGATTTAATATTCTATATAAAAAAGTGAAAAGAATAAACATTTTATTCTGTTCTATCAACAGACTAATCATATATAAATGAATGATTTACATTCATATAAACATGTTGTTTATAACAATAAATAGTGATAAAATTTAGGTTAAATAGGAATTTACTTAGTTTATAAATGACATCTTTTATGTGAATTGGATTGCAATAAGAAAAGAAATTTAACTTTGTTTTTATGATAATTAATTCTAGTGTCAAACGCGTTTCAATGCACAAGGGATTACTTATATTAATTGTCAACAAATAATGAATAAACTAATAAACACGATTTAAACAGAAGGAAGGTCTTTTTTAATTTAGTAAAAAAATAGTTATGCACATAAGTATAGGAAATGATCATGCAGGACCAGAGTATAAAGAAGCTATAAGTATCCTTTTAAAAGAATTAGGACATGAAATTACGAATTATGGTACTGATTCGTTAGCAAGTGTTGATTACCCAGATTTTATCCATCCAGTAGCGAAGGATGTGTCAGAAGGAAAAGTCGATTTTGGAATTATTATTTGCGGAAGTGGGAATGGAGCCAATATGACAGCAAATAAATATCAAAAAATACGTTCCGCACTATGTTGGAATAAAGAAATTGTTGCTTTAGCTAGAGCACATAATGATGCTAATATTTTAAGCCTTCCCGCACGGTTTATTTCTATTCCACAAGCGATTGAAATGGTGAAGGTTTTTATACACACAGAATTTGAAGGGGGAAGACATCAAAATAGAATCGATAAAATTCCTTGTAAATAATGCTTGTTTTTGAATGTAAAAAGTTCGATTTACTTTCATTAAAAGAAGTTCACGATATGTATGCTTTACGTGCAGCTGTTTTTGTTGTTGAACAGGATTGTGTATATCAGGATGTTGATGGAAATGATTTTTCGGCTTATCATATTTTAGGAAAAAAAGAAAATAAAATTGTGGCTTATGCTAGATTATTAGCCCCAGGGGTATCTTATGCAAATTATGCTTCTATTGGAAGGGTTGTTACTTCCAAAGAAATTCGAGGAAAGGAACAAGGACACCAGTTAATGGAATATTGCATCAAACAGATCAAGCGTTACTTCCCAACAGAAAAAATTAAAATTTCTGCACAAGCACATCTTGAAAAATTTTATAATAAACATGCCTTCATGGTAACTGGAGAGGCGTATCTTGAAGACGGTATCCCTCACATAGGAATGATCTTAAAAAGTTAGAGAAGTTACACCTTTGCTAATAAAACCTTAATTTCTTGGATTAATATTGAAGTATCAATTTTTTTTCTACGGGTGTAAATTAACATGCAATTTCCCGAAAAGTAATGCTGAGGCTCGGTTTGTTTAAGACCCTCACGTAGTTGTCTTTTAATGCGGTTTCGATCGACGGCTCTTTTAAAGTTCCTTTTTGAAACAGAGACCCCTGCGTAAAAAGAAGAATACGTTCCTGAGGTTTCGTATTTCAACATCAGATGTTTGGAACGAATAATTTTACCCTTATCAAATAAAAGATCAATTGCTGTCTTACTTTTAAGTCGCTTGAGCGGAAAATTATTCTTCGGGTGCGACATAGTAGTTGTCATTCTTGTCTACATCGGCCATTAGATTACTCGGATCAATTACAATGACTTGAATGTCCTCTTTAGGTTTATCAACAATAAAAGAATATTCAACATTTGCCCAATTCCAATCCTTTTGAACGGTCCAATCTATTGCATAAGGGTTTTCTTTTTCACCACGAAGCAATGAAATTGGGATATAATGAAGTTCCGTTTCACCATTTTTATACTGAATTAAAATTTCCAGAGGCATTGGCATTAATTCTTTTCGTTTGAGAAGAATTTGCGTGCCTTTTTCATCGGTACTTACTGCAGAAATAGCATAATCTATTTTGTTTGTGGTTTGAGTCCAGTCTGTTAAGAACCATTGAAGTTGGAGTCCAGAAACACGTTCAGCAATCCGACGCAAATCATTAGGAAGAGGATGTTTGAATTTCCATTCGTCGTAATAGGTTTGTAAAATTTTATAAAGATTATCTTTCCCAACAATATATCCCAATTGCCCCAGGAAAACAGCTCCTTTATTGTAGGCTGTACTTTCATAAGCATAATTGTGTTTATACCGATTTGCATTGGTACTTTGAGGCATTTCCATGCCCGAGCTGGCGAGATTAAAATATCCTCTGTAAGACCCCTCTAAAGGGAAATCTTTATTTTCTTCTAAAATTTCATTCTCAGCAAGAGTAGAAATAAAGGAAGTAAAGCCCTCATCCATCCATTCGTGTTTTGTTTCGTTTGTGGCTAATATGTGCTGAAACCAAGAATGGGCAAGCTCATGGGCAGTAACACCAAAAAGCGATCCGTATTGACGCCCTCCTGTGATAAGCGTAAGCATAGCATACTCCATACCGCCATCCCCTCCTTGTACAACGGAATATTGTTTGTAGGGATAAACACCAATTTTTTCATTGAAAAATTCCATTAGTTTTGCGGTATGAGGCTGGAGTTTTTTACAATTATCAATGATATCAGGTTTGTTTTTATAGAAAAAATGGAGGGTTACATCATTGGGTCCAGGATAGGTGTCATGAATATAGTCTGGATCAGCCGCCCAAGTAAAATCATGTACCTGAGGAGCAATAAAATGCCAAGTAACATTTCCTTTTTTTGATTTTGGCTTTTTACGATCAGAATATCCCATGCCGATATCCTCAGCATTTTGTAGGTAGCCACTAGCGGCGACGACAAATTTTTTGTTTAATGTAATTTTAACATCAAAATCACCCCAAACACCATGAAACTCTCTACCGGTGTAGGGGTCAGCATTCCATCCTTCTCGATCGTATTCCGCCATTTTAGGATACCATTGCGCCATAGAGAAGGCAACACCCTCGCTAGAATTTTTTCCTGCTCTACGAATAACGTCAGGGACATGTCCTTCAAAAGACAATTCGAATGTTGTACTTCCTCCTGGAGGAATCGGTTGATTTAGTGGAACTTCCAAAATGGTCTCCGAATCCACAGGGGACAATAAAACACCATCTTGAGTCAGACCTTTTACTTTTAAATAACCTTGTTGATCTAGGGTTAAAGAATCTACATCTATTTTGAAACGCCTGTTTTTGTCAGCAGCGTTTTTTAAACGAACTGCCATTTCGCTCCCTGGCTTAAATGCATTAAAGTACAGATGGTAAAAAACCTTGTTTAAGGTTTCAGGGGAGTTATTGGTATAAACTAATTTTTGAGTACCCTCATAGAGTGCAGTATCAGTGTCTAATGAGACTTCCATGGTATAATCTACGGCCTGTTGCCAGTATTGCGCGGATCCAATTTGAAAGATCAGTAGGCTAATTAAAAAAGAAAAGTTGCGTTTCATAACTATGTTTTTGTAGCGTTAAAGATAAGCTTACTTAGGTATTAAAATAGGAATCAAAGTTAAAATGCGTATGCATGCGCACTCCTTTTTCGGTTTCTTTTAGGGAAATTAATTGATGGTTGGGGTCGTGTTCTAAAAAAAGAAAAGCATCTTCAGCAAGGGCAAGGTCCAAAAAGGATTTTTTTTCTTTTAAAGTCAATAAGGGCCGTGTATCATATCCCATAATGTAAGGAATAGGGAGATGTCCTACGGTAGGAATAAGGTCTGCAGCATAAAAGACTTTTTTCCCCTTATAATTCAGTAAGGGAAGCATTTGTTTTTCGGTATGCCCGTCAATTAAGAGTATAGAGAAAGGAAAGGGGGTTTGTTCAAGCAAGGGACCTTTTCCTCGAATAAAATTCAATTGTCCGCTTTCAAGAAGTGGTAGAATGTTTTCTGTTAAAAAAGAGGCTTTTTCTCTAGGGTTCGGATTTATTGCCCAATTCCAGTGGGATTCATGAACCCAAAATTTTGCATTTTTAAAGGCAGGTTCTAGGTGACCGCTTTTAGATTTTTGAACGGCACCACCACAATGATCAAAGTGCAAATGAGTAAAAAAAACATCCGTAATATCATTTTGACAAAACCCAGCTTCTCTCAGGGAGTTTTCTAAAGAATAATGACCCCACAGACCATAATGGCTAAAGAACTTATCTTCCTGCTTATTACCCATCCCTGTGTCGATTAAGATTAACCGGTTTCCATCCTCGATAAGTAAAGAGCGGGTGGCCATCTCAATTCTATTTTTTTCATCAGCAGGATTGGTTCTTTCCCAAAGTGTTTTTGGAACGACACCAAACATGGCGCCCCCATCGAGTTTAAAATTCCCTGCTTCAATGACGTACAGTTGCATTTATTTTAATTTTATGCGCATTAACATATTGGAAGCAGTCAGATAGAGATACTTTTCGTCTGCATCAAAGCCACAATTTGCTGTGGCCTTTCCGGGACGGAGGGTTCCCAAATGTTTGCCTTCAGAATCGATAACTAAAACACCACCAGGTCCTGTAGCGAAAAGAACTCCAGAGGAATGAACTTTTAGTCCGTCAAAAAGACCTGGACCTTTTCTGATGAGGTTTTTAGCGTCAAAAAAGACCCGTCTGTTCGTTAGTTTACCGTTTACTAAATCAAAAGCAGCGATGATTGAATTAGTGACATCAGAATTACCAACATATACTGTTTTTTCATCGGCAGAAAAGGCGATTCCATTTGGACGAGAAAGGGTCTTATCTAAAAGAGTTAGTCCTGATGTTTGAGACCATTTATAAATTCCATTAAAAGAAAGTTCTTTAAGTGAATCTCGGTCTTGTTTTTTGAGTCCATAAGGAGGATCAGTAAAAAATAAATCGCCCTTGGCAGTAAAAACTAAATCATTGGGACTGTTCAACCATTTGCCCTTATAATGGTCTACTAAAGTTTCAAACTCAGCTTGTTTAAAATCCCATTCTTTTAAGCGTGCAATACGGCGATCCCCGTGTTGACATAGAATTAGGTCTCCCTGAGCATTTAGTGCCAAACCATTCGCTCCTTGATTTGCACTATGAGGTGCATGATTGGTCATTCCGCTGGGCTTTAAAAAAACACTCAGCCCATCTTTTTCGGTCCATAAATAAGCCGTGTTTTGGGGGACATCCGTAAAAATGACGCCATTTAAATGAGGAACCCAAACAGGTCCTTCTGCCCAACTAAAGCCGGACGCTAATATTTCTAAGGAAGCATTTTTAGGAATAAGAAGTTCCAATGCAGGGTCTAAGCGCTCTATTTCACCGACATTGTTTTGACCGTAGAGCGTCAAAAAAGAGAATAGAAAAAGGGATACTATACTTTTAGCCATAATTATATACAAATTACAAAATCTTAAACATTTAGGAGACGATTAAACATTTGGGGTATTTTCCAGTAAATTAAGTAAGTCTTTTGCAAAGGTTAGCATAATTTTAATTTCATTAAGACTTGAGAGGCGATCTTTACCTTTAATTAACAAATGTGTTCCGTTGGATTCGATATGAAAAATAGGGTGACTTTCAAAAAAGTAAATTAAATCAGAATGAAAAAGAGCTCTAATTGCGGTTCTGTCATTACCACTTAAATGGAACCGTTTTGAAAAGTCGGGGTGTTTTTTGAAGTTGATATCGTCAAACCCTGCCCATTGATAAAGTGTGGATTTAAAATCTTCTTTGTCCAAGACAAAAACGGGGAGTGTAGTAGGACTTTTAAAAAGCAAGAAAGTAGCTTTTAAATCTTCTTTAGTAATGAACGCTCCTTCAGAAAATGAGAGATCAAAGAGGGTAAAAGTTTTATTATAAAGTGAATTGACGCTATAGTTGACAACCTTGGATTCGAAAAAAAGAAAACTTTCAATTCCTTTGGGTTCGCTATTAATTTTGGGGGAATAATTCCATTTTAATTGTTGCGCTAATTGTTCAATATTTTTTTGCCGATTGGATAAAGCGTTTTGAACCCCTATTAACACATTAATGGGTAGGCTTTTTCGTACAGCGAAAGGATGTTGTGTTTCGGAAGCGTGGATATCAAGGCCAATTGTCTCAAAAACACCATTTTTACGGACAAACGAGCGCTGATAATCGTGAAGCCCCTCCATTACTGTATGGTCCACAAAATCACATAAAGAGAAGTCTACAATGGCGTGTTCACTTTCAGGGATTTGATCCAACTTCATTTTTAGGCGGTAAAAATTTAAAAAACTACAGAAATTTTTAACGCTCACATAATAGTTTCCGCTTTGTTCCTCACGATACATCAGCACATTGGGTTTGAAAATATTAAGAGAAAAAAGGAAAAAACTTTTTCGGAGGAATAGATGAACAATAAAGGTAAACACGATTCCAACAGCAATACCGACAATGAGACTTGTAAACAAGGTTGTGATGAGCGTAATTAAAAAGATGGTTGCTTGTTCAGGACCAATTTTATAGATACGAATTAAGTTTTCAGGTGAAGCCAACTTGTATCCTGTAAAAACAAGAATTGCAGCGAGGGCAGTAAGGGGTATACGTTGAATTTGATCTCCTAGTAGCACGACAAAAAGCACTAAAAAAGCAGCATGAAAAAAGTTTGCAGATCGATTAGTACCTCCGTTATTGGCATTCACGGAACTTCTTGCAATAACCGTAACGACATTCAAACCGCCTAAAAACCCACTGACAATACTTGCCAAGCCAAGGGCCCGAAGGTCTTTGTTGACATTGGAACGTCTTTTTTTAGGATCTAATTTATCTACTGCCTTGATGCTGAGTAAGGATTCAATAACTGCGATTAAAGTGATGGAAAACACGACTCCAATGAAGTTTAAATCGAAAAGTTTTTCAAAGTTAGGACTAGGAAGGTTAGAGAAGAGTTGGTCTGGAATTTTAATTAATAACTCAGGATCAATTGGCACGGCTTTATTCAAGACCAAAGTATAGTAATACCCGATTCCTATAGAGCCGACTACAACCCACATGGGTGCTGGAATCAAATGAAAATAAGGGTTTCGTATTCTGCTGTACAGAAAAAGAAAAATTAAGCTACCCATTCCTAAAGCCCCCGCAAAAGGATGCAGTCCTAAAAAGAGCAAAAACGAATCGGGAATGCGCATAAGCTGTTCAACCGTTCCCCCAGGTATGGACGTAAGTCCCAGCATAACATGAAATTGTTTGGCTAAAATTCCGATTCCTATCGCGGCAAGCATTCCTTGTAAAGCTGAGGCTGGAAAAAATTCACTCATGGCCCCCAAACGCAAAACCCCAAAAAGAAACAACAAGCCCCCAGATAGAATTATAGCAGCTAGGGTAAATAAATAACCTTGATAAAGATCTCCATCCCCTAAAGTTGTTATGGCCGCTAATAGAACGATGACTAAACCATTTCCAGGTCCTGCAATGGTAACATGAGAGCCTCCAAAGAGAGCGACTACAAGTCCTCCAGCAACTGCGGCAATAATACCAGAGAGCGGGGGAGCATCGGAGGCAATGGCAAGCCCTAAGCCCAAAGGTAAAGCAATGAGTGAAACAACAAATCCTGCAAAAATATTCTGAGGTAATTCCTTTGCAAACGCTAAGACAGGACTTTTTTTAGCCATGATTTTTAGAGTGAATAATTAATACATCTGTTGGGAGTTCGGCTAAAATATGCTCCAAATCTCGAGGAAAAAAACGATGGTAAAAGCGCTGCTCCTCTTGCGCATTCATCACTAATAAATCGGCTCTTACTACGCGAGCATAATGACCAATGGAATATCCTCTTCTCCCAAAAATACTTTGGGTTTCATATTTTAGTCCCTCAGTAATCTTAGAGGGTATTTTTTTGACAATATCTGTGACACGCAATTTTTCTTGTCGATCTATTTTTTGTTTTCTCAAGGTTGCTTTTCGTAAACTACGGTCGTCATTTACAGCAATAGCCACTCGAGATTCACTTATTTCCTCTACGAGTGTAATTTTTTCAGAAGTCAAAGCGTTGGCAACATGGAAAGCGGCTTCAACCGTATCTTGGGTTTGGGGACTATCAAAACCATTAACGACCACGTGTTTACAGGGGCTTCTTTCAATAGACGGGTTTAACATTAACAACACAGAACAGGGCGCTTGACGGGTTAGTTTTCGCGCAATGGAGCCTAAATAGTACTTAACAACATTTTCTCTTTTAAGGGCACCTAAAAGCAAAAGATCGATGTCAAATTCTTCACAGGCATTGGCTAATGTTGCAACGGGATCACCTTCTTTCCAGTAGGTTTGAATTTGGTCCGATTGGGTGGGACATTCTTCCAATAGTTGTTGAAATACTTTCTCTTTCTTTGGCGTTTTCTTACCGACATGGACAAAAATCAACGAAGCCTTAAAATACATCGCCAGCCGGCTGGCCTCATAGACATTCGCCTTGAGGGACGGAGAAAAAGCAAAACCAAACAAAAGCGTCTTAAAAGGATGAAAAGCCATTACAATATAGTTGGTTACATTTTTTGAACAAACGCAGTTCGCAAAACAATACTCGTCTTTTTGATTTTACAATCAATTTCTTCTGAACGGTCGGTAACTCGAATGTTTTTGACAACGGTACCTCTTTTTAATGTGATGCCCGCACCTTTAACTTTTAAGTCTTTGGTGAGTTTAACGGAATCACCCTCATGTAGCGGCGTTCCATTTGCGTCGGTTATAATCATACTGTTCATTTTCTCAAAGATACATTGAAAAAAGGGAAAGGACAAAGACGTTAGAGTACTAACTTTTCTGATTTTTTCTTTTTTTAAAAGAATTGAAAACCACGTCTATTGTTCTTGAAATTGCACAATTTCTATTTCATTTTGAAGCAGTTTGGCTAGTGTAAATGCGGAGGTCCCAATTATTAGGTTCATGTTTTCCAAATGCAATTTTTCTGCCTCATCTCCTGCTTTGTGATAAAAACCAAAATTTTTAAAGTCGAAAGAAGAAAGGGTTTGAGCAGGAATTTTAAAAGTTTCATGGAAAGCATAATTATCTGAACGTTTAAATAAATTTAATTCTTCGGCTTGAGGTAGGAATTGCACAAAATCAGTTGCAATTGTATTCATTTCATTTGCCATATTGGAGCGTTTGTATCCTGTTAGATAAACCTGATTTTCACCGGTACTTAGCGTTGTACCGATCATTTCAAAGTTGACCATATAGTCTAAGCGTACTCCTTCTTTTTTCATTCGCTCAGCCAAATGATAGGCCCCCTTTAATCCTTTTTCTTCGTCTGTAAAAAGTGCGACGATAACATTTTGTTTCCAGTCGTATTTGGCAAAAAGCGTGTAATTTGCATAACAGCTGTGGATCCTGCAGCATTATCATTGGCTCCGTTGAAGATGCTATCGCCTTCGCTTTTTTGGATACCGATGTGATCTAAATGAGCTCCAATTAACACCGTTTTTTGATTAGGATCATAAGGACCGAGCCGCCCAACGATATTATAGGATAAAATACCTTCGGTGGTCAAAGAATCTCGATAAGCGGGGTAGAAAGGCTCCACTCCGTGTTCTTTAAAATAGTTCGTGACAAAATCCGCGGCTTTAAAGTATCCTCCAGAATTGGAATCACGCCCCTTCATGTCATCACTTGCCAACGTATACAAAATGGACTGGGTTTCTTCTAAGCTAATTTGATTTCTAATTTGTTGTTGGTCAAAAACGGGAAGATCAGTACAGTTCGTGATACATAGTATTCCTAAAGAGAGAAGAGTTAATTTTTTCATTTGTTTTAAGTTACGGATTATTGAGCGTGTTTATCAATTTCTATATATTCGGAAGTTCCTTTTTCTTTTCCACCATGGAGCCATTGCCAATTTAGTGAGAGTTTGAGTTTTCCTGTGGTTGTGGTTGACACCAGGGCAGTAGCCTTACCCGCTTTCAATTGTTGGGTGTTGGTCATACATTGATATAGCAGCTTGAGTTCAGCACCTTTAAGATGTCCTATGATGGTCCCATAAGAGATGGATCCTCCAGAGTATATAGCAGAGACCCTACTGTTTAACTGTTTATATTCAAATAGTGTTTCGAAGTCTACTTGTCCCTTTTCAGAATTTTGAACTAAGACGAAGGTTTTTTGGTTGAGGTTGAATGAGGGCATGGAGAATGTGTAAGGGTTTAAAAAGTAAGTTGTTCCTTGATTTCAGGTAAGATGAGGTTTATATTTCTTTCAGAAAAATAAGCCTTCACTTTTTGACGATCAATTGCAATGGGAGGAAATGTATCAAAATGACAGCCAACAATAGTATTGCAAGCAATATAATCAGCGGCTAATGCGGCTTCTTCCATGCCCATGGTAAAGTTGTCTCCAATAGGTAAAACGGCAAGGGTAAGCGGAGGACACAGTTCAGGGATGAGTTTCATGTCATAGGTTAAGGCAGTGTCGCCAGCCAGATAAACACAAATTTCTTCATTCCAAACCACAAAGCCTCCGGGGTTGCCACCATAAGTACCGTCGGGTAAGACAGAAGAATGTATTGCAGAAACGTATTTAACCGTTCCAAATTCAAAAGGGTATTTTCCCCCATGGTTCATTGGATGTCCCTCCACCCCTTTGTTTTGATACCAGCTTACAATTTCAAAGTTTGAAATGAGGGTTGCTCCCGTGTTTTTGGCAATCTCTTCTGCGTCTAATACATGATCTTGGTGCCCATGAGTGAGGAAGATATAATCGGCCTCTATTTGATTGATCATAACTTCTTTTGCCAAGGGGTTTCCAGAAATAAAAGGATCAAATAAGAGCTTTTTTCCTTGTGTTTCGATTAAAAAGCAGGCATGTCCATAATAGGTAATTTTCATAGTGTTAGATTTTGTTTTTTAAAAATAAACAAAATAATGGCTTAAGATGAATCTTTTGATTGCACTTACTCAGAAGAGGGAGAGTATATGAATTATAATCTCATTTTTAGTAAATCTGGTTTGAACCCAAGTTTTTTGTAGGCCACTAATGCACTTTTGTTTTCTGCATAGACATCGAGTTGAATTTCATGGATCTTTTTGTCTTTTGCCCACTCGACAAGCTTTTGAATTAACTTTCCATTAATCCCTTTTCCGCGGTACTCGGGATGAACATACATAAACCCTAAATAGACAAATTGTTCGGGCTTTTTATATGCAACAGAATTTTGAATTTGAGCATATCCAGAGCCCACAACTTCTCCTTTAAATTCTGCAACATACAATAAAGCATTAGGGTGTTCAATAAAACCCTGGATATCGTAGTATGAAATGGGGTCGGCTCTTAAATTGGACGCAAAAGGGCGTTCATAGCGAATGAGGGCTTGTTCAAATGCTTTCAAAACAGGGAGGTCGTTGAGAATTGCTTCTCGAAGAATCAGATCCTTACTTTGTGACATAATAGATAAGATTTAAACTTTAATGTTTTTTAATAAACTATTGAAGTCTAAAAATAAGGAATAGAAACTTAATCGTTTAATTTTAAAACAGCCATAAATGCTTGTTGAGGAATTTCTACATTTCCAATTTGTCGCATTTTCTTTTTCCCTTTTTTCTGTTTTTCAAGAAGTTTTCTTTTTCGTGAAATATCCCCACCATAACATTTGGCGGTGACATCTTTACGTAAGGCTTTTATGGTCTCTCTGGAGATAATTTTTGCGCCAATTGCTGCTTGAATGGGAATATCAAACTGTTGCCTTGGAATGAGTTGGCGTAATTTTTCACACATTTTTTTTCCAATGTTGTATGCATTGTCTGTATGAATTAATGCCGATAAAGCATCGACAGGGCTTGCGTTGAGGAGGATATCTACCTTGACTAATTTTGAGGGACGCAAACCAATAGGTGCATAATCAAAAGAAGCATAGCCTTTAGAAACCGTTTTTAGACGATCATAAAAATCAAATACGATTTCTGCGAGAGGCATGTCAAAACTCAATTCAACCCGCTCTGGAGTCAAATAGGTTTGATTGGTTATTTGTCCTCTTTTTTCAATACAAAGCGACATTACATTTCCTACAAATTCAGATTTAGTAATAATGGTTGCTTTAATGTAAGGTTCTTCCACCCGATCCAAAAAGGAGGGGTCCGGTAAATCAGAAGGGTTATTTACTAATAAAATTTCCTCAGGATTTTTTTTGGTAAATGCATGATAGGAAACGTTAGGAACGGTAGTAATAACCGTCATATCAAATTCTCGTTCTAAACGTTCTTGAATAATTTCCAAATGGAGCATTCCCAAAAACCCACAACGAAATCCAAAACCTAAAGCGGCAGAACTTTCTGGAGTAAAAACCAAGGAGGCATCATTGAGTTGCAATTTTTCCATGGATGCCCTGAGCTCTTCATATTCTTCAGTGTCCACAGGGTAAATTCCTGCAAAAACCATAGGCTTTACCTCTTCAAACCCTGAAATAGCCTCAGTGGTTGGGTATTCTGGGTCTGTAATGGTATCTCCTACTTTAATTTCTTTTGCCTCTTTAATCCCAGTAATAAGGTAACCTACATCTCCCGCATTGATTTTTTGCTTGGGTTCTTGAGTTAATTTTAAGGTTCCGATTTCATCTGCATTATAGGTTTTCCCTGTTGCTATAAATTGAATTTTTTGTCCTTTCCTGAGGGAGCCATTCAAGATTCTAAAGTAGGTTTCAACACCCCGGAAGGGATTGTAAACAGAATCGAAAATTAAGGCTTGTAAGGGCTGGTCTACATTTCCTTTTGGAGCAGGAACCCGTGAAATTATGGCATTTAAAATATCTTGAATCCCCAAACCTGTTTTTGCCGAAGCGGGGATAATTTCTTCTGGATTGCAGCCCAATAAATCGACAATATCATCGGTCACCTCTTCTACATTTGCAGAAGGAAGGTCTACTTTGTTGAGCACTGGAATGATTTCTAAATCATTTTCTAAAGCAAGGTATAAATTAGAAATGGTTTGTGCTTGGATACTTTGAGCAGCATCAATAATTAAAAGGGCACCCTCACAAGCAGCTATAGATCGAGAAACTTCATAGGAAAAATCAACATGACCCGGAGTATCAATCAGGTTGAGGATATAGGTTTCACCTTCATGGAGATATTCCATTTGAATGGCGTGGGATTTTATGGTAATTCCACGTTCGCGTTCCAAATCCATATTATCCAAAAGCTGGTTTTGCTTTTCACGCTCGGTTACTGTTCCAGTAAAGTCCAACAGGCGATCGGCTAAAGTGCTTTTCCCATGGTCAATATGAGCAATGATACAGAAGTTTCGAATGTTTTTCATTTCGGCAATTTCTTTGCTGGGGGCAAATATACGGCTTTGGTTGTTGGGATTTTTAAAAATTATAAAAACCACTTAATTTTTTTATATTTGAATTTACACATTACTAAATCTTATACATTATGAAATTAACAGTAACTTATCAAGAGCGTTATTCGCGTTCTGAGCTTTTATTAAGAAGTATTTTTGGCGTCTTTTACATTGTAATGCCTCATTTTTTTCTTCTCATTTTTATGGGTATTTGGGGCAGTATCTTGTCCTTTATTGCCCTTATTTCTATTTTGTTAACAGGGCGATATCCTGAAAGCATGTTTGAATATCAAGTCCAATTATTGCGATGGCAATTAAGAGTTAATTCACGAATACAAAACCTTTCTGATGGCTATCCTGCCTTTGGTTTAAATGGTACGGATGAATATACTTCTTTAGAAATAGAATATCCAGAAAGAATTAGTAGGGGAACAACTTTATTGCGATTGTTATTCGGAATTTTTTATGTCATTCTTCCTCATGGATTTATCCTTTATTTTAGAGTTCTTTGGGGAGTTATACTTCAAATCTATGCTTGGGTTTCAGTTTTGTTTTCTGCCAAGTTTCCAGAGAGTGCGCACACCTTTCTGGTCGGAACGCTACGCTGGCAGTATAGAGTGAATTTATACATGGGAAACATGACAGATGTTTACCCTCCTTTTTCTAGTAAAGAAGAGGTTTAAGATGTCTGCTGAAAAATATGTGAAACTTCCTCAGCCTCAGGATCTCTCTGAGCGAGAAAAGGAAGATGCAATGGGAGCTTATTTGATGATGTTTGCGGCATTGGCAACAAGCCTCCCACTGCCAATCATCAATTTAATTGCAGCGATTGTATATTATTATATCAATCGGAAAAAAGGAAGGTTTATCCACTTTCATTGTTTGCAATCACTTCTATCACAGCTACCGACTACTCTTGTTAACTGGGGTCTTTTGTTTTGGGCGCTTCAAATTTTTTTCTTTGATAATTTTGAAGTGGATGATTGGTTTTATGCTTATTTAGGCTTTGCCATTTTGGCAAATCTTATCTATTTTATTTTTAGCATTATGGCCGCCATTAGAGCCAGAAAAGGGATTTTTATGTATTTCCTTTTCTTTGGTAGTTATGCATATCATCGGGTATATGGAGCGTCAAACGAGTTGAATTATGACAACGAAAAACTTCAAAACCCCAAAACGCAAAAAGTAAATAGCCCCCCTTTTCTATGAATAAAAAGATTTTCATTGAGCTAGTTAAATCACTTTTTTTATTTGGAGGAATTCTTGTGTTGTTCTATTTTGGGATTCAGTTCCTTTCGGAAGACAAAAAAGTTAGATGGTTTGCTTCTGATTCTGAATTCATTTCTTACGAAAAAGAGATACAATTAGGGGATTTAATCGCTGAGTATATCATTGAAAAAGACAAAAAGAAACGCATTCAAAATCAACTGATTGACTCGGTCGTTTGGGTGGTGAGTTCTCATTTACAAAAGGAATTGAATCTAACAGAATATGACTATAAAATTCAGGTTATAGATAGCCCTGAAGTAAATGCCTTTACCCTCCCAGGAGGAAGGATTTATGTAAATAAGGGTTTATTGAAATTTTGTGATTCGGCAGAACAATTAGCGGCAGTATTGGCACATGAAATGGGTCATGTTGAAAAAAGACATACAATTTCTAAGTTGGTAAAAGAATTTGGATTGAAAATTGTTTTTTCCGTTTTGGGGGGTGATGTTCTCTTATTAAATGAGTTATGGGAAACCGTTTTGTCCTCAAAATTTGATCGCTATCAGGAAAAAGAAGCAGATCAATTTGCACTTAATCTACTTGAAAAAGCACATATTTCTCCAACGGCAATAGCCTCTTTTTTTAGAAAATTAAACCGGCATAATTTAGATTATAATGAAAAAATAGAACTCTTGATGACCCATCCACATAACAATTCAAGGATCAAGCGTTCTTTGGAGTATCAAACACAAAAAGATTTTAAACCTAAACGAATCAATATAGATTGGAAAAACATCAAAAATAAATTTTAATTTATGAAAAGGGGAATTCTAATTTTAAGAATAGCATTCGCACTTAGTTTCCTTTTTTCAGCCTACACCAAGTTTGTTGCTCCTGGCTTTTTTGAAATAACCCTTATGGATCAGGGATTGGCAAATAGTAGAGTATGGGCGTCTCATTTGACACGCTTTTTTATTGGCTTGGAATTTGGCTTGGGATTGCTATTACTTTTTCCAATTCATACCAAAAAGATTACAGCCTTAGCCTTATTTCTTCTCACGGGATTTACAGTACACCTTCTATATCTTTGGGGCATAGGCGATACAGCAAATTGTGGTTGTTTTGGAGAAATGATCTCTATGACTCCGGCAGAGTCGATGCTTAAAAACAGCATTCTCATCAGTATAGGAGCTTTTTTGTATTTAAAATCACCAAAAAGAAAAAGGGGAGGCTTGTTTTTAGGCATTGTTTTTTTAGTTGTCATTTTAAGTCAATGGTTTTTACTTCCCATACCCAATTCTAGCGAGATGTCCTTTTCTACCTATACTCATTTCGAAAATGTAGGTCGTGTAGACCTTTCTAAAGGGGAAAAATGGATTGCCGTTTTTAATTTAAGTTGTGAACATTGTCAGGAAGCAGCAATCGAAATGGGAAAACTACAACGGGAATTAGGGGTCTCTTTTCCTGACGTATATGCCCTTTATTACAAAGAAGGCGTTTTTTCAGTAAAAGATTTTGAAGTGCTCACAAAAGCAAAGTTTCCCTATCATATGATTGACGGGAATATTTTTTTTGATCTGATAGGAGAACACCCCCCACGGTTATATAAATTAATGGACGGAAAGGTTTCAGAATTTTGGGATCACGGCTTAAGCGATGCTTTGAAACAAAGTTATTAGCGCAAAACCCACTCCTTTTCTTTATTTTTACCAAAAAAATAGCTTTGGTTAAAATTGGCGACATAGAATTAAGTGATTTTCCACTTTTACTAGCCCCCATGGAGGACGTAAGCGATCCTCCTTTTAGAGCGCTTTGTAAGGAGCTGGGAGCAGACGTCGTTTACACCGAATTTATATCATCAGAAGGGTTGATTAGAGACGCTGCCAAAAGTGTTCAGAAACTCGATATATATGAAAAAGAACGTCCTGTAGGTATCCAAATTTTCGGAGCAAATTTAGACTCCATGATACGTTCCGTTGAAATTGTAGAGGCTTCTCAGCCAGATATTATCGATATCAACTTTGGATGTCCAGTAAAAAAAGTAGTGAGTAAAGGAGCAGGTGCGGGAATTTTAAAAGACATTCCTTTAATGGTGAAACTCACTGAAGCGATGGCTAAGCACACACATTTACCCATTACAGTTAAAACACGTTTGGGTTGGGACGATGATTCCATTAAAATTGTTGAAGTAGCGGAACGCCTTCAAGATGCGGGAGCAAAAGCGATTTCCATTCACGGAAGAACCCGGGCTCAAATGTATAAGGGCGAGGCCAATTGGCACTCCATTGCTGAGGTTAAAAACAATCAACGAATGCAGATCCCTATTTTTGGGAACGGTGATGTGGATTCTCCCGAAAAGGCAAAATTGATGCGCGACGCGTTTGGTCTGGATGGTGCGATGATCGGTCGAGCAAGTATAGGAAATCCATGGTTTTTTAATCAAGTCAAGCATTATTTTGAAACGGGAACACATGCAGCCCCTCCTTCTATTGAAGATCGAGTGGCCGTGGCAAGAAGGCATTTAGAGATGGCGATTGATTGGAAAGGAGAAATCCAAGGTGTTCTTGAAACACGCCGTCACTATACAAATTACTTTAAAGGAATCCCCAATTTTAAACCTTTGCGAACTCGGATGGTGACTTCGAATGAATCAGCAGGAGTCTTTGAGGTTTTTGACGAAATCATCGAGCACTTTTCGGCTCAAGAAATGGCATAAGTCTTACTTTTTTTTCCAAGCCCTCTTGTTGCCCAAGCCGTGCTAATGGTTCCTAAAACAAATAGCGTTCCCAGTACAATTGCAATGTTTTTTAACTCAAATAACACGGGGTATGCCAAGGAAGTTCCAGGGACATAGATAAAAGGAAATTGTGCTTGAATCAGGACCAGAAGGATACCAATAACCAATCCAATAACACCGCCTACGCCACAAATCAATAAGCCAATAGTAAAAAATATTTTATGAATTCCATGGGGTTGGGCTCCCATAGCCATTAAGATTTTTAGTTGACCTCGTTTATCTAAAATCATCATAATTAAGGCCCCTACTACATTAAATAAGGCAATCATCATCACTAGGGTAAAAATAAAATAAATGGCAAGGTGTTCTACATTTAACATTTTGTAGAGTGCTGCATTTTGTTCTGAACGAGAAACCAAGCGAATGGGTTGGTCAAAAAGAGGAGACAACAAAGGAAGTAATTCCGTTTTATTGGCGTTAGGAGTTGTTTTTAATACAATGGAAGAAAATTGATTGGGTTTCAATTCGAGAAGATCTTGACCAAATTCAAGATTTGAAAAAACATATTTTTTATCCAAATCTTCACTGATTTGATATAAGCCAACCACAACACTGGGTTTTGTAAGAAATGGATCTTGCCCTAAAAGGGTATTTTGATTTTTTTTAGGAACGGTAATGTTGAGAAAGGTATTGTAGTCAAAAACGCCTACGCTTAAGCTCCCCGCAATACCAAACCCTAAGACCGTTTCAGCGCCCGAAAAGGAAAGCCAATCACCTAATGCCATTAGTTGATCAATAGGCAGCACATCGGTATAGTTTGGCCCTACGGCTTTGAGGTAGGCCACTTGATTTTTTTCTTTAAAAGAAAGAAAGACTTTTTCTTCAATTTCTGGTGCTGCGAGATCAATTTGTTCAAGGGCTTCGATTTGAAGTAAGGTATTGTCTTTAAGGGTAAGATATTTTCCTTGATCTGCCTGGATTTCAAAATCAGGATCGAAGGAGTTTGTAAACGAAAGACCAAAATCTTTTAAGCCAGCAAAAGCACTAAGAACGATAAATAACGCGGCGGTTGCGATGATCACCATAAAGAGGGCAAAGGCATTGATTCGGTTGATGACCGTTTGCTGACTTTTAGCAAAAAAATAGCGCAATGCGATTTTAAGTGAATACGTCATGCTTAATTTTTAGAGTACAAAAGCAACTTATTTTTTTTGTCGATGCTCCAGAGCTTCGGGGTTTTTAATCGGATTTTCTCCTTCTTTCAATTCGTGATCTATTGATTCGATATAATCCAATGAATCATCTAAAAAAAAGAGAAGGTCTGGAATTCTTCTCAATTGGTTTTTCATACGTTGCGATAAATCATGGCGCAGTTGAAAACGATTTTCTTTTAGGACTTCGAAATGACGCTGGGCATCTTGTGTAGGAAAAATACTGAGGTAAATTTTAGCGGAGGTAAGGTCGGCCGTTACATGAACTTTAGTCACTGAAATCATTAGGTTACTTACATTCTCTTGACGGATTGCTCCTTGCAAGAGAGTAGCGACCTCTTGTTGTAAAACTTTATTTATTTTTTTTTGTCTCGGCGTTTCTTGTTTGTCCATGGCACAAAAATACGCATAAAAATGAGCTTATAAACGTTCCCACTTATAATCCCCGTTTAATCGGAAGCTGCCTAAATGTTTTTTGCTCCATTGTTCAGGGGGAATTAAGGACAGAAAGGCTTCTTTTTTCCCTTGGTAAAGGTGGTAGGTTTCTCCAACGATGGGTTCAAATTTGAAGTGTGCGGAATAGACCTGTTGCGTATCTGAAGCCAGTGACACAAAAGATTTGATTTTCTCTTGTAAATCATCTAATTCTGCTTGAAACTGTTTAGAAACCTTATCTACCCCTTTCTTTTTAAACGCATCAACATTAGGAACTTCTATAATAGGTCCACTAAGGCTACTAGCATAAGGGAGTAGTTTTGCAATATAGCTTTCTTGGGTTTCATCCCAAACGACAGCATCTGGTTTTTTTTCCTTCAAAGGATTTTTTTTTCAAAGATAACCAAATTGGCGATTTGTATTGCTTGTCAAGATTTACAAAAAGAAGTAAAGACTATTTTCCTCGCCCCGTTTTTCTTACAGCAGTGGTTTTTTTTGTAGCTCTTGGGGCGGCTACTTTTTTATTTTTTTCACTTTGAGTTGATTTGACCTTACTGTTACCAAAGAATTTGCTGCTCATAATGTTTGTTTTTATAAAGATAGGGTATTTGGTGGTGATTTGAAAAGGAGAAAAATAAAAGGGCAGGTCCAGCCAACCATAGCCTTACTACCCTTTTACAAAAATAGGGTGTGAAGCCCTACGGCTCAAAGGTAGTTAATATACCTATATGAAGATTGAATTGAGACAATATTGTTAACCGTTCAATTTTCAAGTATTTCTCCTCTCTTTTTTGTAATTGTATCAGATCCGATTTCATTAGAATAAAAAACAGACAGAGATGTTTTTCAATTGGTTTAGGCGCTCTTTAGGATTGGCAAATTCTATTTTAAAAAAAGAAACCTTCAAAGATGTTGAGGATGAAACACCTTTGAATCAAAAGAAAAGTTTGTTGACACGCAATTGTACGGCAAGGATTCACGAAAAACGATTTTGTAAAAGGAAAGTGTCAATTAAAGATGAATTATTTCACAAGATGTATTAATTTTACAACCTAATTAACGGAATGTTTTTAATAAGGTCCTATAGCTCAGTTGGTTAGAGTAGCTGACTCATAATCAGTTGGTCCCTGGTTCGAGCCCAGGTGGGACCACCACTAACTCCTTGATAATCAAGGAGTTAGTTATTTTTAGACCCCTTTGGGTTCCATTTGGGGTTCCATTTCATTTGATTTTAATACAACAAAATGTGATTCAGCTAAATCACATTTTGGTTGAACAATACTAAGTGTAGTTTTCGTTATTATTTTTGGCTCTATTAAAATATCTCAAAACTAATTGAGCGTTAGAAAGTTCAGTTTTTCCACCCTTAGAAAAGGGCTTTATATGATCTACCTCACAATCATCTATTGAAAGTATTCTCTGACCTGAAATAGAACATACAGGGTTTTTTTCAAATAATTCTTTTTTAGTTTGGTATGAAAATGTTCTAGATTGATAATTTGAGTCTCCTATTATTTCATCTAATTTCTCTAGCCATAATTTAAATCTGGTTTTAAGAACATTTCTGTCAGAGGTTTGAATTAAAATTGAATCAATGAATTTTTGATTGTTTATCATCAAATCTAGCATAGATTCTCTAATATAATCTGCGTTTCTAAAAACATCATTTTTTGAATAATTTACAAATCCACACAACTGGATGTCATATAATGCCATATTAATTCTGGATTTCGCCCAGTAGCCGTTTTCATTTTCATTATTTGGTATATATCTCCTAAACGAATTTTCTCCAAAAACTACTTTAACCATATCTAAAGAATCTAAAAACCTACTTTTGTATTCTTTAATTTTTTCATCAGATAAATTTCTATTATCTCTGAGCTCTTTATTACAGAATTGTTTCATACTAGGAACAGAGTTTAAATACGATTTTTCACTTAAAGCAAAAAATCTAAGAATCAATCCTCTGTAAATCATCCTATTTTTAAAATTATCTTTTTTAACTAGCTCATGAAATGTTTCATTTTCTTCAAGTTCAGACAATAAATTAATATACTTCCCCCTGTAAACAGTATTTCTAATTTCATCCTCATTTAATTTAATAGATCCAGTGTTTAATCTCTCAAATATTTCAAATTTTACATCATCATTAGATTCCTTTTTTATAATGATTGTATGGAGGGTAGTTTTTCTAATTTTGTTCTGAAATTCTTTATCAATATCGGAGAACTGTTTTCTATTCAATTCTTTAAGAACTTTCAGGCCTGTGAGTTTAAAAAGATCTCCGTCAGGATATTTACCATTTATGAAGGAAATGAAAGAAGTTAGTCTTTGTTGACCGTCAATTACACTATATGAACCATCATTTTCTTCGGCTAAGTAGATAACAGGAATCGGAACATCCATTAAAATAGATTCAATTAACTTACTAGCAATCTTTGGCGATGCAACATATTTTCTTTGATATTGTGGTTGTAATTCTAAGTCACCATCTTGTAGCATAGAAGAGAATTCTCGAATTGAAAAATCTTTAGCTTGCCAAATTATCTTTCTATTTTCGTTTTCGTCAATTGTCAGATCTTCTTCTTGATTTACGGTACTAAAATCTTCTTTTTCTTGATTAATTAAATCCTTCAATATCTTG
>JAQWJV010000019.1 GCA_029248185.1 Flavobacteriaceae bacterium
GCTTTAAGCCCTAAATATAGCTGTGTGGATTCCATATCTAACTTGTATGAAAAATCTACATAAGCAAAGGTCTGCTGTTCTATAAATACTTTGTCTGAGACAACAGAGAGTCCTAATCCTACATTATTTTCTCTTTCTGAAGAATAGGAAAAGGCAAGTGTAGAGGGTGCATCTTGCATAGAAGACCATTGTCTTCTTGAAGTGAAGGCAAAGACATTCTTTCCTAAAGCTCCAGCATAGGCAGGGTTAATAATATTCATGTTATAGCGGTACAAAGTATAGTAGCTTTCCTGCTGACTAAAAACGATCAGTGGAATAAAAGCTAAACCAATAAAGAATAATAGTCTTTTCATCATCATCTTGTTAAATAAAGCCATCCTTCATAGTCAATAATACCGTCAGACTCTAAATCAATCCTAAAATAATAACTGCCTTCTGGAATTAAATTGGAATCAGCATCCGCTGGCCAAGTATTGAGATAATTACGCTTTTGATAGATTAAAGCTCCTGAGCGAGTGTAAATGTGAACTTGACTGTTGGTATAATCTTCAATTTTTGGAAGTTTCCAAGTATCATTGATACCGTCATTATTGTCAGAAACAAACTGGCTTATCAACAAATCATCAAAACTACCTGGATTAGGATCTATAGAATCCTCTATTCCATCATTGTCATTATCCAAATCAAAACAATCCAAAATACCATCGCCATCTGTATCAGGACTAAGTGATGTCTCATCTTTCGGATCCGACCCACAAGCAATCTCGTCTTCATCAGTTTGCCCGTCATTATCATCATCCAGATCACACAGATCCCCAAAAGTATCTTGGTCATAATCTTTTTGTTCAGGATTGAAAATCTCTGAACAAACATCACAAACATCTCCTACCCCGTCTTGATCAATATCTGATTGATCATAATTTTCATTTTCAATACAGTTATCACATGCATCACCTACTAGATCGTCATCTGTATCTAGCTGATCTGGATTTGGAATTTCAGGACAATTATCATTAAAACTTTGTGATGACCCTAATGAAAATGGAACACCATCACCATCAATATCTAAACTGGGGTATTCATAAACATTTAGTGGATCCGTTCCTTCATTAATCTCTATTTGATCCTCGAAACCATCATTATCGTCATCTACATCCAAGCAATTGGGAATGCCATCAAAATCTGTATCTAAAGCTCTCGATAAATTGTTAAGCGGATCAGAGCCACATTGTATTTCGATCAAATCAGATTGTCCGTCATTATCATCATCTAAATCATAAAAGTCAAGCTCAAGGTCACTGTCAGTATCTAAAGGAAAGTTTGAAACGTCAAGTGAGTCTGTACCTACTTCATTTTCAATTATATCTGTAAATCCGTCGTTGTCATCATCATCATCTAGTAAATTAATTATTCCATCACTATCAGTATCCAGAGGAATACTTATACTATCAAGCGGATTACTACCTGCCAATACTTCTGTGGTATCTAAATAACCATCTGCGTCATCATCCGTGTCCAAATTATTTCCAATTCCATCAGCATCCGTATCTGTCCATTCAGAAGGATCGTTTGGGAAAGCATCTAAAGTATCTACCACTCCATCATTGTCAGTATCAAGAGTAGAATCTCCTCCAGATCCATCGGAACCTACAGAAATAGGGGGAACGTTACATACCTGTAAATCATCAGTTATTGTAATATTTACAGTAGTAGAAGCTGTATTTCCAGAACTATCCGTAATAGAATAAACAATCTGTTGTGGTCCTAAATTTTCACAGCTAAATACTATTTTTTTGCTTTTAAAGGATTCTACTTTCGTGTTTGATATTCCAGTTACAGACGATGATTTACCTGTATTAACATACAGGGGTTGAAAGGCTGTTGCTTTACATTCGATAAATTCTTCTGAAGAATTTGCAAAACTAGAAGGAATACCTATTCTAAATATTATTGTTCTTTCTATTTCAATATCAACAACATCAAATATACTCCTCTGAGAATCATAATCTTGATAATCAGCATAAAAAGATATAATATTACCATATTGAGTAGATGGCAAAATTATACTGCCACTTTCAGTGATGGCAAGTCCGTTCAGTGAAATCATTTCACAAGTCAAATCGCTATTCTGTAATTCTCCTATGACATCTGGAATGTCCGTCTCTTGAGTAAATATATTGTCTGAATTTTCAGAGACAATGTTATAAGTTGAAATTACACAATTATCATAACTGCCATTATCAATTAGTTCAAAAGGAATTACTACTTCACCATTACTGTTCAAAGAAAGAACTAGGTCATTAGCTAAAATAACGGGAGCTTGAACGTCTACTACGGTTACACTTTGTGTGACAGAATTTGAATTTCCAAAAACATCTGTAACGGTATGGACTACAAATGTAGTTCCAATGGGAAATTGGAGAGGGGCATTATTTGAAACAGAGGCTATTCCACAATCATCATTGGTCACTACAGAGCCTAAATCTATTCCTGATGCAAAACAAGAACCTGCATCTGCATTAATTACAAGATCTTGATCCTGGATAGAAATGGTAGGAGTTGTGTTGTCAGAAAAAGAAATTAACTGAGTAGCAGTAACTGTATTTCCAAAAGTGTCACTAGCTGTCCAAGTTACTCTTGTAATCCCTGAAGAAAAGCTATCAGGTGCATCATTGCTGTAAGTGAATGAACAGTTATCAGTGATCGTTGGTGTCCCGAGCAATATGACACATGAATCAGAAACAATATCAGGAGGAGCTGTTAAATCTGGAGGTGATGAATCGCTTACAGTTACAGTCTGAGTAACACTGGCTGAATTTCCTGCCGTATCTAGAACGGTCCATGTAATGGTAGTTACTCCAGTTGGGAAACTTGCAGGAGCATTATTAGTTATACTAGCTACGGTACAATTATCACTTGTAATGGGGTCTACTAAGACAATTGTTGTGGCTTCACACGAATCACTATCTGATGAGGCGTTGATGTTAGAGGGAGCTGTTATAGTGGGGGCAGTAGTATCAGAAACCGTGACCAGCTGAGTTGCAGAGGCTGTGTTACCATTGGCATCTATTACTTGCCATGTAACCGCTGTAATTCCTAGAGGAAATACTACTGGTGCATTATTTGATGGGGTTAAAGCCAAGTCACAGTTGTCGGTAGCTGAAGCCACACCGATAGTGACAGAACAATTGCCTGTGATAATGTCATTTGGGATTGTAAGTATAGGGGGTTGGTTATCTATAACTGTTATTGTTTGTGTTACAGTAGTAGTATTACTTGCAGAATCTGTGACAATCCAGGTCAAAATATTTTCACCTAGTGTAAATACTAAACTTGGGTTATCATTTTCTATTGAAATAATAGCACAATTATCCGTTGCAGTTACTGTTCCTGCAGAAACAAGGGTAGCAGTGCAAATTCCAAGATCTGTATCGACTATAAGATCCGGAGGGGGTATTACGTCTGGCTCAGAAGAGTCACTTGCAGTGACTAGTACTGTTTTAGAAACACTCAAGGTTAGACCATTGGAAAGTGTTGTAGAAACTTTAACTAGATAAGAATTATCTTGATTACTAACAGGAAATAATTTTGTGAACGAAACAGTATTTGAAGCGATAGGATAATTTACAGAATTAACATTATATCCAAAATTTGCCTCCCATGAAGCTGAAGGTGGAGGTATTGCGTTAACTATGATATTATCAAGTCCCCAGTTGTCATAAACGTCTGAGGAGTTAGAAGGTTGATACCATCTAAATTGTGTTGAAATTGACTTAGCTAAAGTGGGAATTTCTATATCATTATAATACCAATTATACCAGGCAGCACTCTTGGAAGAATCAGTATCCCAATCATCATAAAATGTTTCCCAATTTCCACCATCAACCTTGTATTGCAAATAGACTTCTTCATTTGATGCATCAGGATCTTCACAACCATTTCTTTGTGGCCGGATACCATCTCCTATTCCAGGGTTATCAGATCCATATCTTATAAAAAATTCTATACTTCCCCCTTGGGAAACATCAACTGCAGAAGTTTCTACAAAACGCCTTCCTGTATACTCTCCGGTTTTCTGTGTTTCTAAAGCCCAAAAATAATCTGAATTATCATTGGTGTCACCACTGGGGGAATTACAATAAGCACCCACGTTAAAAGGAGAAGAATCCCAACCAGAAGGAAGTTTACCATCACTATCGTTAAAATCGAATTGAGTAACACTAATTTCATTAGGGGTAAAAGTAGCTTCAAACTCTAGAGTAGTCCCACTACAAGTTGCTGACAAAAATGATGAGGTAAAATCAACTAGCTGTCCATTGAGTTGATTAAATATTAACAGAAAAAATATTGCATTAGTATACTTCAATTATGTTTATATTATTTAAATTAAATTTTTTTGACGCGGCTATCTTTTTAGTTGAATTTTCACTTTTAAAAAGTCTTAATTGATTGGGTTGGTAGTCACAGCTTCCTCTTTTAACTTCTAATGGATTTAGGACAAAAGCTATTTTATTTTCTTCAGTTTTGTCTTTTTCCAAATAAAAATTAACAACCAAAGTTTCTTCGGTTTTGTTTTTAACTTGAATTAAATAATATTCAAAAGAAACGCCGTTTTGAACGTCTTCACAAAGAGAAGTCTTAAAAGAAATCTCTATTTCTTTGTTTTCAAAATAAGGGATCCAATCTTTGAGTAAGCACGAAATTGCAAAAGCTAAGGTTAAAAAGATAATTTTCATTTTATTCTTTTAATGATTTACAAAAACATCTTAGGTATTTAAACTTGGAATTCTGGGGTTCATTAGACTAAACCATAGCGGAGGAATTAAGGATAATAAAATAGACGTTGGATAACCAAAAGGAAGTTGAGGACTTTCCTTTTTATTTTCCAAAATTTGATATTTTTTGGAAGCCTTAAAATGATGATCGCTGTGACGGGTTAATTCATAAAGTACAATGCGCCCAATAATGTGATTGGAATTCCAAGAATGATGGGTTTGAACTCTTTCGTAACGCCCGGAGGGGAGTTTTTTCCTCACTAATCCATAGTGTTCAACATAGTTAATGGTTTCTAAAAAAATAAAGGATAAGATTCCCACAGCCATAGCAATAAGAAGTCCTGAGATTCCAAAAAACAGGAAACAAAGACCTAGATAACACATTTGAAAAAGAGAATACCAGAACATATCGTTTTTGAAGGAGATAAATGAATGCTTCCCTTTTTTGAGAATCGAATCTTGAATTTTCCAAGAATTTTGATATTGCTTAAAAATAGAGGTGATCCAAAAAGAATAAACACTTTGGTTTTTTTTAGATGTTGCAGGATCCTCGGGTGTTGCAACATTTTTGTGATGCCCAAAATTATGCTCTAAATAAAAATGCATGTACAAGCAAGGCATCAGTAATAATTTAGAAAGCGTTCTCTCCCATTGAGCAGACCGATGACCCAGCTCATGGGCTACATTAATTGCGTTAGTGGCTAATAAAATTCCCAGAGATAATACAATCCCTCCCCTTTCAACGGGAGTCAAAAGTGTTGTTTCTAAAACCCAAAAACCATAGGTTAAAAGAAAAAATACAAACGGAATATTCAAATAAAGTAAACGATCAAAAATACGATTCATAAGCCGTTTTTCTTTTTCAGTTTCGGTATACACCTTGTTATAATCTTTTAAAACCACCTCTAGTAGTGGAATAATAATAAAAGCATAAATGGGAGTAGCGTAGGTGAAAATGCCATTAAAAGAAATAGCGACAAATGTCATTAAGGGAATCGTGTAGGCAAATAAATATTTAATATCATTCAAAAGAACTTAGTTTTTAGCAAGTTAAATAAATATTTTACACTTTTTGCAAAAAAAATTACTTACTATATACAAGATGTGTGTTTTTCTGAGAATTACTATCTTTAAAAAAATATATAATCTTTATGGCACTAGTAGGAGTTACAGTCGTTATTACAACAATCATCACTTTAATTGTAATTATTGTGGATATGAATAAATCATAAAATTAAATACCTTGCTTTAAAAAATTGACGCATATGAAAAATCTTACCCCTGCGTACGCAATCATTATTGGTAGTTTGATTCTTGGTCTTTTTTTATACTTCGGTTTGTCCGTAAATCGTTATTCCCATATTGAGGGTAACAAAATTATCGACCAAAAAACAGGCACGCTCTATGATTTGGATAAAAAACAATACATCAAAAAAAATGGGGACCTCTATCAATATGAATAGAGCCTCTCACTGAATTAGGAATCCCATAAAAGAGAAACGTTCCCTCAAAACTTGTTTTTATCTAAGGCAATTTTTGTGAAAAATCAAGGTTATACTTGTAACGCTTTAGCATGTTCAATTTTTCAAAAGCTCTTTTTTTTATTTCCTTTTTTGTTTCCTGCCTTGCATTTGCCCAAGGAGGAGATTTACTCATACAACAATATAGTAGGGGCCCAGGTTTAGGGAATTCCTATTCAAAATGGAGTCTGTATGGTGGCGCTGAGATCAATCGTATAAATACAGATTTAAGCACGACTTCTCCCACGATTACCCTGGGTGGACTCGTTCATGTTGAATATCGATTTTCCAAAACCGTTGGTCTTCTTAGCGGTGTAAATTATACCCCAATAAGTTATACCTACACCCTATCCGATTCTTTGGGAAAAGACCGTCTCAAATACATTAGTATTCCTCTTTTTTTACGGGTTCACCCCACAAAAAAAGTAAGCCTAAGCATGGGTGCACAATACAATCATTTTCAAAAAGGTGAAAAAATAGTCTCCTGGGAGGATACTAAAATGTCTGCCCACTATGAGGAAGGAATCTTTTCGAATAGTTTTGGTTTTATTGTACAAGCAGGATATCACTTTTGGCAACAATTTTATGGTTATGTAAACTACCGATGGGTAAAAAAAACAAGCCCTTTAGTTCAAAAGCAAACAAATAATACAAAGGGGGTACAATTGGGATTGACTTATACCTTTTGGAATTCCTTCAAAAGACAATAAGCCTATTTGGTTATAATTTCAATTACACCCAAGCTCCCTTTTTCGCCATATTTTTTGATTGCTGACGCTCCTTTCAATACATGGATGGATTCAATTGCATCAGCATCTATCTTTTTTATTGCCACAGAACTCGTTTCGACTTTTCCATCGATTACAAATAGTGGTTTATCTTCCTCTGTTTTTATGATAAAAATAGGATGCTCAGAATCTTTATCAATCCATATTGTTTCCTCAGAAAGTAAACTGTCTGATTTAAAAAAAACTTTTTTAGGAGAAACATCCTTTCCAAAGAATAAAATTTCTTTGGATCCTTGTTTGCCAAATTCAATGGTCTCACCCGAGGGAATCATAGCATGGTGTACTTTGCTAGGCTTGGAGGAAACCGTTGCTGTTCTTTCAGGACTTTCGTAAACCTTCACTACCAAACAGGATGATAAGCTTAGTAAAAGTAGGCTACTAAAGAGAATTGATTTCATAAGAAATTAATTAAAAATTCGGGTTAATGTAATATTCAGATAGGGATGGCGGTTAAATCGTTCTGAAACTATCCTTTTAGAAATTGAATTCACTAAGAAATGAGCAGTCCCTTTTTTTGAATAAAATAAGATCCCTGCTTGTAAGGTATTAACAAAATCATTAGCATCAAAAGGGGAGTTAGGATTCACACGCTTACCCGTTAATCCATAATTATGATAATTATAGTGAAAAACATTCCCTAAAAATAAAGCTGTTCCTTTCTTGTAATATTCCAGTCTTTTTCCAAAAAAAGGAAGCCCTGCAAGATTTCCAAATTGTAACCCTATGCGGCTTGATGCAGCTGTTCTAAATGTGCCTAAATGCAATTGAGACTCTTGTACCCATTTTAGCTTTTTATTAATTGACAAACCCCATCGTAGGGTTGCTTGAAAATTAAGATGATACTGTTGGGGAATTGAATACGCCCAAGAAAGTGGATCAAGGTTAAGTATAAGTTTATGATAGCTATTCTGCATCGGCTTTGCTAAGGAGGCTTCAGCACCCGTTGTTCCAATCTCAACTCCCCATCCAAATCCAAAGTCGGGTCCTTGAAAACGATCCTCTATAAAACGTAAAAAAAGCCATCCACTGTATGGATAATCCATTTTTGATAGCTTGTTGGTTGATCGATAGGAAGGCGTATTGATCTCTTGACCCAATGTCCAATGATGAGAAACAAAATTTTGATTCTTTGTAATGGAATCCTTGCTAGAATTTAGAATCTTGCCATACTCTAAAAAAATGCCGCTGCTATAATATTGGTCAATACCAAAGTAGAGGTCATTATCAACATTGACACCCACATAACGTTGGGCTTGAACAAGACTGAATAGGCTCAACGATAAAACCGTTAAAAAATACTTTACAGACAATAAAAATAGTGCTCAATTATTCCTTATTCTTCAAAACTAATAAAGGAACAGTACAATAAAAATCTTTCTTGAAAATAATATCTGACTCCCAAAGTTTCTCAAAAAACCCACGCTCTCTTTTAAAAGCAACCAACATATCGGGTTTCTGTTCTTGAAAATGCTCTAAGACTCCTTGATAAATAGTCGCGTTGGAGGAATATATAAGTTGTTCTGCTCGTTGCATAAGCCCATCATTCAACTGATGATTTCGGTTGGCAAATCCCGGCACTTTTACAAGCAGTAGCTTTAGTTTTGCTTCAAATTTATCTTGAAAAGACACCAAAGAATTCAGGGTACTCGAGGCTTTAACTTCACCCGTTTTAAATGCCAATAACATTTTTTTGGGTGCTTTAAAGGATGTTCCCAAAGGTGCCACCAAAACAGGAATACTTGTTCTTTTAATCATACTTCCTGCTATCTTACCTAAAAAAACATCATTGTTAACGTCATTATTCAAAGCCGCAGTAACAATCAAATCCAAACCGATTGTTTTATTTAGCTTTTTGATGGAACCAATCAAATCTTGTTCACTCCTTACAATCTTTATTTGATCCAAATCATTGGTAATAGAAGAAACCATTGTTTTGATCCGACTAATATTTTCGTCTTGAAGTTTTGCACTCACATTCGCCAATGAAGTTAAAGAAGAAAAGGCAGGGTAAGCATCAATAACATATACGTTACTTTGAAAACTACGGGCAATTTCTAAAGCGTATAATAATGTTGTTTTGGCATGTTTAGAAACTCCAATAGGAACAAGAATATTATGCATTTCAATTTTTTTACAAAAATACTAAGTCTCAAGTTACAATAATTAATTTTACACCAAAATATTACATGATTCGAAAAGCCAATTTAAAAGATCTTCATTCGGTAAAAAAAATTGCGGAAGAATGCGCTACAAATATGATCAGTCAGGGTGTTTTTCAATGGAATGAACACTATCCCTCTTTAGCTATTTTTAAAAAAGACATTGAGGAAGAAAGACTTTATGTAATTGACTTAAAAGGCATTGTATGTGGATGTATTATGTTTTCTGAAGAAAAAGATCCGCTTTACAACACGATTGATTGGTTGACTCCAGATCACTCAAATTTATACCTACATAGACTTGCGATTCATCCCCTTCAGCAAAAAAAAGGATGGGGTAAAAAACTAATGGATTTTGCTGAAAACTACGCTTTAGAAAATGGGAACATCTCAATCCGGTTGGATACTTTTAGTCAAAATTTAAGAAATAATACCTTCTATAAAGCAAGAGGATATTCCCGTTTAGGTGATGTTTATTTTGTCAAACAAAGCATATTTCCTTTTCACTGCTACGAAAAAGTTTTACAACCCTAATAGATTCCTTACTTTTACAGCACTATGGAAGCATTTGTCAAACACTATCGAGAAGGGAATATCGGAACTCTTGAATTTGGAAATCCCGCAGGGAATTCTTTACCTACTCCTCTTTTAAAGGCATTTAAAGAGGGATTAATCACGCTGGAAAAGGATACTGACGTTCGTGTTATTGTTCTTAAAAGTTCAGGTGACCGTGCCTTTTGTGGTGGTGCCTCCTTAGAAGAAATGAAAACCCTTAGCACCCTTGAAGAAGCAACTGCTTTTTTTATGGGAATAGCAGATGTAATCAATACACTTCGGTCAGTATCCAAATTTGTAGTTGGGCGGGTTCAAGGTAAAGTAGTCGGTGGTGGAGTAGGATTGGTCGCTGCTTGTGACTATGTCCTTGCAAGTTCCCAGGCACACATCAAGCTTTCTGAATTGTCTATAGGAATAGGCCCCTATGTGATTGAACCTGCTGTTTCTCGCAAAATAGGAAGTACTGCATTCGCTCAACTTTCTCTGGATGCCCATCAATGGAAAACTGCGCAATGGAGCGAAAACAAAGGCCTTTATCATGCGGTTTTTGAAACCAAGCAGGAGCTGGATAATGCGGTTCAAACCCACGCAGAGCGCTTGGCCAATTACCCCAAAAAAGCGATAAAAAACTTACGTAAGTTACACTGGAAAGATACCGATCACTGGGAAACCTTACTGCCTAAAAATGCAGTAATTACCGGGTCGTTAGCCCTTGAAGACGCCACACAAAATATTCTTAAAAATTTGTAAATCAAATGAATAATACTATTCGTATCTCTAAAGAGTTTAAGTTTGAAACAGGACATGCCCTTTATGGCTATGACGGGCTTTGCAAAAACGTTCATGGTCATAGTTACAAACTCACCGTAACTTTAATCGGGACTCCCATTACGGATTCAAAAAACGTAAAATTCGGGATGGTAATGGATTTTAGTGATCTCAAAAAGATTGTGAAGCAAAGCATTGTAGATCCATTTGATCATGCTACCGTTTTGAATGTAAATTCGCCCCACAAAGAATTGGCCAATGCAATGGAAACTCGGGGGCATAAAATTGTTCGGGTTTCCTATCAGCCGACAAGTGAAATGATGATTCTTGATTTTGCTGAAAAAATTAAAAAAGAACTCCCTCCGCACTTAAGTTTACACCATTTAATCCTCAGAGAAACGGAAACGTCTTATGCCGAATGGTATGCATCAGATCAATCGTTAAAACCCTAGGGCTTGTAGGTCGGCTTTTGGTTTTGATTTTTCTTTTTGATTGGCATCCGTGATCTCTCCACAGTCTACTGCAATTGTCAGCAACTCTGGGGGAATAAAATCTTCCGTTGAAATTCCCAATTCTGGGCGTTCATACAAAGACTTCATATAACTTCCCCAAATGGGTAATGCCATTGTTGCCCCTTGTCCAAAAGCAATCTCTTTGAAGTGAATTGATCGGTCTTCTCCTCCCACCCAAACACCTGTAGCCAGATTGGGAACCATTCCCATGAACCATCCGTCACTTTGATTTTGTGTTGTTCCTGTTTTTCCTGCAATTGGATTTTCAAAAACATAGGGATAGCCCGTCACTACCTTTTCATAAACATAATTTGACTTTTCGAGTCCTGCATGCCGCAATCGTGCCCCTGAACCGTGTTGGGTAACCCCCTGCATCAAATTAATTGTAACATAAGCAACCTCCTCACTCAAAACATCCTGTGTTTCGGGCACAACTTCGTACAGCGCCCTCCCATTTTTATCCTCAATACGGGTCACCATGACAGGTTTTACATAAATTCCTTGATTAGCGAAGGTACTGTAAGCTCCAACCATCTCAAAAAGACTAATGTCGGGAGTTCCCAAAGCAATGGAAGGAACCGCGGGAATATTCGAGCTGATTCCCATCTTTCTAGCTAAATTTATTACGGGTCGCGGCCCCACCAAGTCCATCAAACGAGCACTTACAGTGTTTACCGAATTGGCTAATGCATTTTTTAATGTCCGTGTGCGACCATATTTATCTCCCGAGTTTTTAGGACACCAGGCGTCTATGTTTCCGTGCTTCATGGGTTCAATACAAAAAAGGGCATCGGGTAAAGAGTCGCAAGGCGATAGTTTTAACTGATCTATTGCTGTAGCATATAAGAAAGGTTTAAAAGTAGACCCGATTTGACGTCGGCCTTGTTTTACTTGATCATATTGGAAGTGCTTATAGTTGAATCCTCCCACCCAAGCTTTAACATGACCCGATTGAGGCTCCATTGACATCATCGAAGCTCGAAGGAAATATTTATAATAACGAATGGAATCCATTGGAGACATAATGGTGTCTCGCTCTCCTTTCCAGCTAAAAACCCGCATGGGCACTTTCTCTTTAAACGCTTTTTTAATTTCTTCTTCTTCAAAACCTGCCAATTTCATTTTGCGCCAACGCTCTGATCGATAGGCTGTTCGCAACATGAGCGTATCTATTTCTCCGCTTCGTAAATCTAAAAAAGGGGCTGTGGGATTTGCGTGACGTGTATTTTGTTTCGAAAATTCTTTTTGTAGGTTTTTCATGTGTGCATTCACCGCTTCTTCTCCCAAGTTTTGTATGCGGGAATCAATGGTTGTGAAAATTCGGAGGCCGTCTCGATACAAATTGTGTTTTGTACCGTCTGACTTTGGATTTGCTTTAATCCAGCCGTCCATAAATTCCTTTAAATACGCTCTAAAATAAGTGGCCAAACCCTCTCGATGAGACTCAGGGGTATAGGTGATTTCCAAAGGTAGTTCTGAAAGAGAGTCCATGGCTTGAGGCGTGATTAGCTCATTGCGAAGCATCTGTTTAAACACGGTGTTTCTTCGCTCCCGAACCCTTTCCGCTCTTCTGATTGGATTGAATAAAGAAGAGTTTTTCAACATACCAACAAGGGTAGCAGATTCTTCAATACTCAGTGTTTGAGGAGTTTTATTAAAGAATATTTTAGCCGCTGACTGAACCCCATCTGCTTGATACCCAAAATCGTATTTATTCAGGTACATGGCCAATATTTCCTTTTTGGTATAACGTTGCTCTAATTGAATGGCGATAACCCATTCTTGTGCTTTCTGTAAAACGGTTTTAATTTTATTGCGTGAACGAACGCCTACAAAAATTTGTCGTGCCAACTGCTGAGTAATGGTACTTGCGCCACCTCGTTTCCCTAAATAAACAAATGCCCTAAGGGTTCCTTTCCAATCGATTCCTGCATGATCATAAAAACGCTCATCCTCTGTAGCAATGAGGGCATTGACCATATTTGTAGGAAGCTCTTCAAAAGTAATCGGGGTTCTGTTGTCATCAAAATAGTATTTCCCCAATGTCACCCCATCTGAAGAGATGATTTGAGAGGCTAAATTGGTATTGGGATTTTCCAGCTGCTGTAAGTCAGGCATGGGGCCATACCAACCCATTGCTGCCCCTCCAAAAAGTAAAAAAATCCCGACTATTCCTGCAATAAAAATTGCCCAAAGCAATCGGATGGGTTTCTTGTAGGAATGTGTTTTTGTTCTTTTTTTCTTTTTAGCCATACTCTTATTGTTGCTCCTCAATTGAGATTCCCAGAGAGACGATTCCCTTCAATTTAGGAACGCCATCAGGCTTCCCATTATTGCGCATGGCTTGAGCTATTTCTATTTGAACAGGGCCTTCCTCTGGAATTATCAGCCCTTGCTTCCACCATAATTTATTCTCTTTTAGTTCGGTAAATCCTTTGCCCAACCAACTCCCATCGGGAGCGGTCATCGCATATTCTAAAGTGTCTTGGATTCTTATTTTGTTATTTACTTTCAAAGATGCGATTAAAAAGACATTGGAAAATTCATATTCAGCATTATTACGTAACCAAATAAAAATATTCTGGGGCGTATCTTTAAAAACGGAAGCAGGAAGGTCAAAAACAACCGGTTTTGGCGTGAGTCCTTCTTTAGAAATAGCCTTTTGTAAGCTAAATCCAGCCTCCCTTGAACATGAAAGCACGCTCATCAATACCCAAAAGGAAAGTACACTATGTCGTCTTCTTAGGCCCATTGTGAAATTTGCGTTTGTTGTTCTTTCTTCTTTTCTTTTTTTGAAAGTTTTTGGGTTTGTCAAAACGATTTAAGCTGTCTTCTCCCACACCACTGTCAAAAATTTTAGCCTCCGATTTAATTTCTTCTTCAACGTATTCTTCAAGACTGGAGACGGTCTCTTTTGCTTTGTTCTTTTGGATGATTTTATTCACCGCAGCGGTGGACAATTTATGCCAAGTGACCCAATCATTTTTATAGGAGTACCACAACACTCCCTTAAAAATATCCATCTTTTGAAAGACGCCAATTCCTTTTTCAGTATGCAGTTTCACTTCGGGTTTAGGAAAAGCTTTGATCGCAGAACGATAGGCATCCAACTCATAATTTAAACAACATTTCAAACGGCCGCACTGGCCTGAAAGCTTCTGAGGATTTAAAGAAAGTTGCTGATACCGTGCAGCCCCAGAAGAAACCGAACGGAAATCGGTCAGCCAAGTAGAACAGCATAATTCTCTTCCACAGGAACCAATCCCCCCTAATCTGGAGGCTTCTTCGCGCAAACCAATTTGCTTCATCTCAATCCGAATAGAGAAGGCATGCGCCATGTCTTTGATCAATTGTCTAAAATCCACGCGTTGATCTGCCGTATAGTAAAATATTGCTTTTTTACCATCGCCTTGAAATTCCACATCTGAGATTTTCATTTGAAGTTGTAAGGCAATGGCCATTTCTCGTGCTCTTTTTTGAATATTGCCTTCTTTCTCTCGTAATTCTTGCCACTTATCAATTTCTGTTTGATTGGCAATCCGTAGAATTTTTCCAATCGCATCGCTATTCTCTGCAATTTTTTTTCGTTTCATTTGCATAGAAACTAAAGGTCCCGAAAGCGTAACCATTCCCAGATCATAGCCATGTTGTACGGCGGTAATCACCAAGTTTCCGGCTCTAGCTTGTAGCCCTTCTGGAAAACGAAAGAATTCTTTTCTGCTGTTTTTAAAACGCACCTCAACAAAAGAACATGGCGTGTCCCCACTAGCAGGTTCCATATTTTCTAGCCAATCAAAAACAGTAAGTTTATTGCAACTGTCGCTCCCACAGCTACCATTGCTTTTGCATCCCCTGGGGGTGCCTCCGCTAGCGGTAGAACAACTGGAACAACTCATACTTTTTAATTTGACTCTAAAGATACAGGGATTTCAAATAATGATCCCTTTAATAAATCTTAAATTAGTGTTTAAATTTTAACACTTCCGAACGCCCTTTTTTAAAAGTTTTATTGCTGTTGTGTTGCCCTTTTCTCAATGCCCGTTGTTCCGCCAGGGGCAAGGCTACGATCTCTTCACACTTGGTAGAACAGCATTGATTCCTTTTTTCTTGACAGGCTTCACACTGAATAAACAATAAATGACAGGCTTCGTTGATACAGTTCACATGGGTATCACAGGGTGCGCCACACTGGTGGCATTGGGAAATCACATCCTCAGAGATACGCTCCCCTCGACGTTCATCAAAAACAAAGTTTTTACCAATAAATTTATTTTCTAAGGCTTGAGCTTTTACTTGACGGGCATATTCAATTATTCCCCCTTCCAATTGATAAACCTTTTTAAAGCCTTTGTGCTTGAAATAGGCCGAAGCCTTTTCACAACGAATCCCGCCCGTGCAGTACATCAATAGTTTTTTGTCTTCTTTATGCTCGGAAAGTTCTTTTTCAATGACGGGTAAAGAATCCCGAAAGGTATCCACATCAGGCGTAATGGCCGAATCAAAATGCCCAATCTCACTTTCATAATGGTTGCGCATATCCACACAAATGGTGTTTTCGTCTGCAAGTAAACTGTTGAATTCCTGCGCGTTAACGTGCTTTCCTTTTTGGGTTACATCAAAGCTATTGTCTTCTAGGCCATCTGCTACAATCTTGGTGCGGACTTTAATGGTCAGCTTCAAAAAAGATTTATTGTCTTGCTCAATGGCAATGTTTAATCGCACACCTTGCAAAAAAGTAATCTCGTCTAAGGTCTTTTTAAAGGCTTCAAATTGAGTTCCAGGGAGCGAAAGCTGTGCATTGATGCCTTCATTGGCTACATAAATTCGCCCTAAAACCTCCAACGGATTCCAATGTATAAATAAATAGTCCCGAAACAATTGTGGGTTGCCCAATTGGGTGTACTGATAGAAAGAGAGCGTTAGCCGTTCTTGCCCGGCTTCTTCAATAAGTTGCGCACGCTCTTTTGCGCTTAAAGTATTGTACAGTTGCATGCTATACGTGTTTTAAGGTTAAAAGATCCAGTAAAGATAAGGAAAATGGGTGGGGGAGTCCAAATGATGTGTGGGGGGAATGATTAACGGTGAATATATGAAGCGTAACCTGCCGATAGGCGGCTATGATTTCATATACATTGTTAACTTTTCGTTTTTTTTTCTTCCTTTTTAGGGATTTCTCTCCAAGTATAACTTTTGTGGACTATTTTCCAAGACCCTTCATATTTCAGCAACAAAAAATAATCTGTGAATAATCGCCAATTCGGAATTAAGATTTCAGCTTTAGCAATAGCTGCATCTTTTTCATAATCAATTGAAATTATTCGTCCAATTCTATTTGATTTTTCTCCTTCTTTTACATTCGTGATATATTTTTCTCCTGTGCGAATTCTCAAACTATATTCAATTGTAACTGTATAAAGATTAAAATCAGGGTGAAATGCTCTTTTTAATCTATCTGGTTCCCCATTTGCAGTTCCTTCTAAA
>JAQWJV010000020.1 GCA_029248185.1 Flavobacteriaceae bacterium
AACCATAAGATATAACGAGATTGAAATGAATAAAAATAGTCTTAAAGATGCCGAAATGGGTCATCATAGTTTATACTCCGATATATCATTTAATACTTGGGCTGTCATCACATCAGAATATGAAAATGGTAACGTATGGACACAGCTTTGGGGCGAATGGACTGGTACTGGAAATTTCACAAAATCCAAAAAAACTAATCTTGTTCATTTAGCATATAAATGGAATGGGAGTAATCAAGTAGAAAATATAGTAGGTTTTTATGATGCTACACATTTAAATAACGAAATAGCAGCTTCATCCAAGAAAAAGAAATAATTATTTAAGCCCTCCCAAGCGGAGGGTTTTTTATTAAACCACCGGCATATCCTCCTCAGTAAGCTCTGGGATTTCTAATCACCAAACGCCTTTAACATTGCTTCATCAAGATTTTCAGTAGATAAATGACCATAACTATCTTCAGTGGTTCTTGCGTTAGTATGACCTAATAATTTTGACACTGTGTAAAGAGGTGTGTTATTTACACTTAACATCCAAAATGCAAACGTATGTCTTGCCGTGTGTGGTGTGATGTGTTTTTTAACTCCTGATTTATACGCCCACATTCTTAATCTTTCATTGGTGTCTGATTCAAACTTTAAATTTGGGAATACTTTATCTGCATCACCCATTCGCTTGGGTAATAAATCTAATGCGACTTTGGGTAGCTTAAAATATATGTCAGTTTTTGCTTTTTGTGTCTTTACATTCAGTTTTGTCACACCATCAATTACAGGCAAATCGCTCCAAGTAAGTTTACAACAATCACCCTGTCTTATACCTGTATGACACATAAACAGAAATGCATTTTTAATATGTTCGTATTTAAATGGCGTGTATTTCATCTTCTGTACCTCTTCACCTGTTAAATAGACCATTTTGTTTTCTGACTTCTTTGGATATTCAATATCACCATCAAAAGGATTGTAATATAACCTGCCATAATTCTTTGCCTTTTTTAATACACCCCCTAATAACGAAAAGTATTTATGTGCAGTATCACCCTTGTATCCCTTGTCATTTACTAACCAAATACGATACTTATCAATGAACTCAAGATTAATGCGGTTAATGTCCATTGTGAAACTGTATCCTTTATCCCTGCAGAAGCCCTCTAACGCCCCCTTTAAGTTCCTATAACCATTGATAGTACTTTCACTTTTATCGGCTTTTAAATCAATCATTTCTTCTAATTGCTTTTTTAATGAAACCGACTGTTTTACACCATCCTGATATTCTGCACCTGTATATTGTTCCTGTAATTCTTTTATTACCGCATCAAGTAATTGCTGACTTTTTTTATTCTGCAATTGCTTTCCTTTTGTGTTAGCACGCTTGAAAAACAATATATCCCTGTATGTAGGTTTAATTGCCTTTTCCCAATTAGGGGATTTGATATACATTCTTGGATACCATTGACCTTTACGTTTTGTGCTTTCAGAAGGTACTTTTGAATAGGTAATTTTGACCATATAACTTAACAAATTTTGACCGAATAATTTATTTTGTCGTAATTCTGTCAATAAATATACACATTAATTGTCAAATAAAATATAATGAAAAGAAAGTAAAGGTCTATATTTACTTATATATAGAAGTGAAAAGAAGTTAACGGATTATAACTCCATATATTCTACAATAATTTGTCCTAAGTTCCAGCTTGGAATAAAAAAGGTAAAGGGTGAGGGCTCTAATACTTCATTAAAGATTCGATTTTGAAGGACAGTGGAATTTCCGGTAATGATGGTAACCGAAAAAGACCCTTTTTCTTTCTCATTTCTTAAAAATTCGTGAACTGCTTCCATAGCTTCTTTATGACGAATTCCGTGGAGGTCAAGGTTTTTGATAGTGATTAATAAATTTAGTTTCTGTTGGATATATAGCGTTCAATATGCATTTGATCTATGGCATCAGAATCACCGTATTGTTGACGCAATTCTTTCAAACGAAGATGCAGCTTCTTTTGAACTTTTTCATATTCTTTTTGCTCATATACATTATTCATTTCTGAAGGGTCAGTCTCAAGGTCATAAAGTTCCCATTCATCAATATCGTAATAAAAGTGTATGAGTTTGTAGCGCTCGGTTCGAATACCATAATGTCTTTTTACCATATGGACCGAGGGGTACTCATAATAAGTATAATAAATTGCATCACGTCCTTTTGTCGTTTTCTGATTTACAATATTGCGAAAAGATTCTCCCTGTAAATCTTCAGGAATGGGTGAATTTGCATAATCTAAAAAGGTTGGGGCGAAATCTAAGTTTTGAATGAGCGCTTCTACTCTTGAACCTGCAGGAATTTCTTTAGGATAGCGCATTAAAAGGGGAGTGCGCAGTGACTCTTCATACATAAAGCGTTTGTCAAACCAACCGTGTTCACCCAAATAAAATCCCTGGTCAGAAGTGTACACCACTATGGTGTTGTCAGTTAAACCTTCCTGATCCAAGTAATCCAAAATATCACCTACTCCATCATCTACAGATTGGATGGTGCGTAAATAGTCTTTTAAATACCGATTAAATTTCCATTTGGCAAGTTCTTCTCCTTCCAAATTTAAGGCTTTCATGGCATCATTTTTTGGGGTATAAGCGGCTAACCATGCGGCTTTCTGTGCTGGAGAAAAGCGATCCAATTCATGTTCAAAACCTGTGGGATTTCCGTAGGGATCTGTCAGCATTTTGAAATCATGGCCCCATCTTCCATGACCCCCGTTCCCATGGGCTTTTGCAATTTGCTCTTCTGAAGCAGCGATAAGCATTTCTTGTGTTTTTGCTGCAGTACCTCTGTTGGAATAATCATCAAAAAAGTTAGCCGGGGGGTCAAAGGTATGATCATCAAATAACGTCAAGTATTTTTCTTCTGGCTTCCAATTCCTGTGAGGTGCTTTTTGGTGATACAGCAGTAAGAATGGTTTGTTAGGATCTCGTTTATTTTTAAGCCAATCCAGACTTAATTGAGTGGTAATCGTGGTGACATACCCATTGATTCTTTTTTTGATTCCATCAATCAGAAAATCGGGATTATAGTAGTGTCCCTGTCCTGGTAATACTGCTGAATAATCAAATCCCTGAGGGAGACCTCGTAGATGAATCTTTCCTACCATTGCAGTTTGATACCCTGCAGTTTGTAATTGCTTTGCAAAGTTATCTTGATCCCAGTTAAAATCCTGAATATTATCTACTTTTCCATTGACAAAACTATGCTTTCCCGTCAGCATTACAGCCCTACTGGGTGCACAAATAGAATTGGTGACAAAGCCTTTGTCGAAACGCGCACCCTCATTTACAATACGATCAATATTGGGAGTGTTATTAAGTCCATGACCGTAAGCACTTATCGCTTGATAGGCATGATCATCAGACATGATAAAAACTATATTTGGGGGAGGATTTTTTTTATCACAAGAGGCAAAAAAGAGAATGCTAATGGCAAGGATGAAGATCTTTTTCAACATTTTTTCATTTAAATATTTTAAATATAAAAAAAAAGAAATTGAAAAACCCTAATTGTTATACCCAGAACGCTTTAGTTGTTGCACATTAGTTCGCCAGTTTTTTGAAACCTTTACGTAGAGTTCTAAATGAATTTTTTTTCCAAAAAAGGCTTCTAAAGATTTTCTAGCGCCAATGCCAACCCGTTTTAAGGCACTGCCTTTATGACCTATGATAATCCCTTTTTGTGTTTCTCTTTCTACTAGGATGACAGAACGAATTTTAATGATTTTTGAATCCTCAAGAAAATCTTCGGTAACTACTTCAACGGAATAGGGAATTTCTTTTGAATAAAGTTCAAGAATTTGTTCCCTTATGGATTCGTTGACAAAAAAGCGCTCGGGTTTATCTGTTAACTGGTCCTTAGGGAAATATGCAGGAGACTCTGGCAAATGACCGATTAGGATTTTTAATAATTCAGGGATAAAAAAGCCTGTAAGGGCAGAGATCGGATAGACGGTAGCTTTAGGAAATTCAGTTTGCCAATGCAATACAGCTCCTTCTAATGCTTCTTGTGAGATCAGATCAATCTTATTGATTAAAATGAGTAAGGGGGCTTTTGATTTCTTAATTTTCTCAAAGAGCTTTTCATCTTTGAGTACGGTTTCTTCGGGTGAAACTAAATAGATTAGAACATCTCCATCGATAAGTGCTTCCTTAACAAAATTCATCATTGAAGTTTGCATCTCGTAGGCGGGTTTAATAACTCCAGGTGTGTCTGAAAGTACCATTTGAAAATCATCTCCATTAATAATTCCTAAGATACGATGGCGGGTAGTTTGCGCTTTAGCCGTGATGATCGAGAGTTCTTTACCCACCAAAGCATTCATCAAGGTCGATTTTCCTACATTAGGATTCCCTACGATAGAAACAAATCCAGATTTATGCTTTTTCTCCTCCAAAGATTGATATTTTGACTTTTGTTTAAAAAAAAACCCTCCTTAAAAAGGAGGGATGTTGTAGCGAGGGCTGGACTCGAACCAGCGACCTTCGGGTTATGAGCCCGACGAGCTACCACTGCTCTACCTCGCGATATGAACGGCAAATTTACAAATTAAACCCTGAACCTGCAACATCTAATTGTATTCATTTCAAATCATCGAAATGGGATCCATATAAATAGTTTACTTTTGCAGTCAAATTCTAATCATGAGCAGTATTGTAGCCATTGTTGGACGTCCTAATGTAGGAAAGTCGACCTTTTTTAATCGGATGATTCAAAAGCGTGAAGCCATTGTTGATTCCATTAGTGGGGTTACCCGTGATCGACATTATGGGAAATCCGATTGGAATGGTAGAAACTTTACTTTAATCGATACGGGAGGTTATGTAGAAGGGAGTGATGATATTTTCCAAAAGGAAATAGACAAGCAAGTCAACCTCGCCATCGAAGAGGCGGATGTCATTGTATTTATGGTAGATGTAACCGATGGGGTAACTGGCATGGATGAAGTTATTGCTGATCTTTTACGCCGTTCTCAAAAGCCCATTTTCCTTGCAATTAATAAAGTGGATAACGCCCAAAGGTTAGAAGCAACTCTGGAATTTTATTCTCTGGGTTTTGAACAATTCTATTCAATTTCCAGTATCAATGGAAGCGGAAGCGGAGAATTATTGGATGACATAGTGAAAAAGTTACCCAAAGAAGAAGAGAGAGAAGAGGATCCCTTGCCACGTTTTGCTGTGGTAGGTAGGCCGAATGCAGGAAAATCGTCTTTCATCAATGCCCTCATTGGAGAAGACCGATATATCGTAACGGATATTGCTGGAACCACGCGTGATAGTATAGATACTCAATACAACCGCTTTGGATTTGATTTTAACTTAGTGGATACTGCAGGTATCAGACGAAAAGCTAAAGTCAAAGAGGATATTGAGTTTTATTCAGTGATGCGTTCTGTGAGAGCGATCGAATATTGCGATATTTGCTTACTTGTTGTTGACGGTACTCGAGGATTTGATGGACAGGTTCAAAATATTTTTTGGCTTGCTCATAGAAACAATAAGGGGATTGTTATTTTGGTTAACAAATGGGATTTAGTAGATAAAGACACTAATGCTTCCAAAGCTTATGAAGCGAAAATTAGAGCAGAGATTGCTCCTTTTACAGATGTCCCAATTATTTTTATTTCTTCACTTTCTAAACAACGAATTTTTAAAGCCGTAGAAACAGCAGTAGAGGTTTATCAAAGTCGTTCCAGAAGGATCCCAACAAAAGCCTTTAACAATACGATGCTTCCCATTATTGAAAAAACGCCGCCACCGGCTTACAAAGGGAAATATGTGAAAATCAAGTTTTGTACCCAGCTTCCCACTCCTCATCCACAGTTTGCATTTTTTTGTAATTTACCACAATACGTAAAAGATCCCTACAGACGTTTTTTAGAAAATAAATTACGTGAAGAATATGACTTTACTGGAATTCCAATTCAAATTTTCTTTAGAAAAAAATAAGTTTTAAAGCTTGTCTTTAAGCTGCTTTAAAGAGGCTTTGATATTTTCTAGTTTTGCTAATATTTCAACTTTTGGATTTTCTTTGACTTTCAGTCGGAGTTGTTTTTTAGCCCCTTGAAGGGTTAATCCTTTTTCTTTGACCAGATGATAAATGAATTGAATGGTCATAACATTTTCGGGGGTATACTTTCGGGTGCCACTTTCTTTTTTTTTGGGTTGAATTTCAACAAATTCTTTTTCCCAAAATCGGAGTAGTGAAGGTTTGACATCAAATGCCTTTGCAACCTCACCGATAGAATAATAACGTTTTTCAGGAAGGTTTACATGCATCTTAATCCATGGATTGGTTTTCTTGTTTGGCCTGATTCACCAAGGCATCAAACTCTTTTTGAGAAAGATTTCCGTAGTAAAAGTTCAAAGGGTTGATGCGTTTTTTGTCTTTAAAAATCTCATAGTGGAGGTGAGGTCCACGAGAGCGCCCCGTGTTTCCTACATATCCGATAAGATCTCCGCGTTTTACTTTCTGTCCCCTTCTGACGTTGTATTTACTCAGATGTGCATATAAACTCACATATCCAAAACCATGATCAATTCGAATATGCTTTCCATAGCCTGAGGAACGATTGTCAGCTCTTTTAATAATTCCATTTCCTGTTGCATAGATGGGAATACCTTTTTTTGCAGTGAAGTCCATTCCATAATGAAAACGTCGCTTTTTTGTAAAGGGATCTGTTCGATACCCAAAGCCTGAAGCCATACGCGTCAAATCTTCGTTTTTGATGGGTTGAATAGAAGGAATTGCTTCCAATAAATCTGCTTTGTTGGAGGCAAGTCGCTCGATTTCATCTAGGGATCGGGATTGAACTACGGTTTGTTTAGACAAAATGTCCAGGCGTTTAGCCGTATTAATAATTAATTCAGAGTTATCATAGCCTTCTAAATTTTTGTAACGGTTTACCCCACCAAATCCTGCTCGGCGCTGGGCTTCAGGTATTGGACTCGCCTCAAAGTAAACCCGATAAAGATTATTATCACGTTCTTCTAAATTGTCAACAACAGTTTCTATTTGAGATAACTTTTTATTTAATATGTCGAATTGTAATTCATAGTTTTGTATCAATCTTTTTTGAGCGATTTCAGCAGGAGTATTGATCCAATCTGAATTGAGTAGAATCAACAGTGAAAAAAGACCTAGTAAAAAAGAGGAGAGTATAAATAATACGAAATTGGAAACACGATTTTTGTTAGTTACATGGATTGGACGATAAGAAAGTGTCTCGTGATCGTAATAGTATTTAACTTTACTCATAAAGTGTTGTAAATTTTCGTTTCTTTTGCACTAACAAATACAAAAAAGTTAATCAAAGATACAAAAATTCAATCGAATACTATTTTTTGAACATCGTTGCATTTGATGATGTAACTATTATTTTAATATAAAGTTTGACATGAAGTCCTTAGAAGTAAGACAACAGTTTTTAGATTTTTTCGCCTCCAAAACGCATAAGGTGGTTCCCTCTGCACCCATGGTCATAAAAAATGACCCCACCCTTATGTTTACCAATGCAGGAATGAACCCTTTTAAGGAATACTTTTTGGGAAATGCTGTTCCAAGTTCAAAACGAATTACGGACACACAAAAGTGTTTGCGTGTTTCGGGTAAACACAATGACCTTGAGGAAGTTGGAATTGACACCTACCACCATACTTTTTTTGAAATGCTTGGGAACTGGAGTTTTGGGGATTATTTTAAAAAAGAAGCCATCGAGTGGGCATGGGAATTGCTCACAGAGGTCTATAAAATTGACCCTGAAAAGCTGTATGTTACCATTTTTGAAGGGGCTCCCGAAGAAGCAATTGAAAAGGATAATGAGGCATACGAGTTTTGGAAAGCCATACTGCCAGAGGATCGAATATTATTAGGTAATAAGAAAGATAATTTTTGGGAAATGGGAGATCAAGGACCCTGTGGGCCTTGCTCAGAAATTCATGTTGACATTCGTTCTGAGGAAGAAAAAGCAACAATATCTGGAGCTGAATTGGTAAACCAGGATCACCCACAAGTGGTTGAAGTTTGGAACTTAGTTTTCATAGAATTTAATAGAAAAGCGGATGGGAGTTTGGAGAAACTTCCTCAAAAACATATTGATACGGGTCTGGGATTTGAGCGCTTGTGTATGGTGCTGCAAAACACAACTTCCAATTATGATACCGATGTATTCACTCCTATAATTAGAGAAATTGAAACCCTAACCAATTCAAGCTACGGGATGTCAGAAAATACTGACAGAGCGATACGAGTGATTGCAGATCATGTTCGAACTGTTTGTTTTGCTATTGCCGATGGGCAGTTGCCGAGTAATAATGGTGCAGGCTATGTGATTCGAAGAATCTTACGTCGCGCCATACGGTATGGATTTACTTTTTTGAATCAAAAAGAACCTTTTATTCACCGCTTGGTCAAAACACTTTCTCAACAAATGGGAACCGCATTTCCAGAATTGATTAGAGAGCAACAATTAGCTTTCAATGTGATACGGGAAGAAGAAAATTCGTTCTTAAAAACATTAGATCAAGGATTGGTTTTGTTGGAGTCCATCATGGCGAACTCCAAAACGAAAAATATTGAAGGCAGTAAAGCTTTTGAACTCTATGACACGTTTGGCTTTCCTTTTGATTTGACGGCATTGATCGCAAGTGAAAAAGGCTTTAGTTTAGATGAAGCGGGTTTCCAACAAGCAATGGAAGTTCAAAAAACACGTTCTCGTGCCGCTGCAGCTTCGAAGGCGGGTGATTGGATCATTCTTCAAGAAGATAATGTTGAAGAATTTGTGGGCTATGATCATTTGAATGCTAAAGTAAAAATAACGCGTTATCGAAAAATGATGACGGCTAAAGAAGGAGATTTCTATCAATTAGTGTTTAACCTAACCCCCTTTTACCCAGAAGGTGGAGGACAAGTGGGCGATAAAGGATATTTAGAAGCTAGCAATGGAGACATTATTTATGTGTTAGACACAAAGAAAGAAAATAGTCTAATCGTGCATCAAACCAAAAGTATTCCCAACAAACTCGATGCAACCTTCACTGCTGTGGTAGATCCTAAACAAAGACAACGTTCTTCAAGTAATCACACAGCAACCCATTTAATGCACCAAGCACTTCGTTCTGTTTTAGGGACTCATGTGGAACAAAAAGGATCTATGGTGCATTCAGGAATGTTTCGTTTTGATTTTTCCCATTTTGCTAAAGTAACTTCTGAAGAACTTAAAGCCGTTGAACAATTTGTCAATGCACGAATTCAGGAGGGTATTCCTTTAGAGGAAGGAAGAAACACGCCTTATGAAAGTGCCATCCAAGAAGGAGCAATGGCTTTATTTGGTGAAAAATATGGAGATACTGTACGTACAATTCGTTTTGGTCAATCTATCGAATTATGCGGAGGGACTCATGTGGAAAATACGGCCGATATCTGGCATTTTAAGATCACTTCTGAAAGTGCTGTAGCCTCTGGTGTCCGACGTATAGAGGCCATAACAGGCGATGCAGCTAAAAATTATTTCGAAGCCCAGACTTCATTGCTTGAAAATGTAAGTCAAGTACTCAAACAGGCCCAAGATCCTGTAAAAGCCATTCAATCGTTACAAGCAGAAAATGCAGCACTTAAGAAAGAACTCAGTGTTTTATCCAAGTTAAAAGCTCAGATGTTAAAAGAGGAATTATTGAAAGAGGTTAAAACGATCGAGGGAATACAATTTGGTGCTGCTGAAGTTGATTTAGATCCACAGGGGATGAAGGACTTATCTTTTGAAATGGGTGCCCAACTGGAGCAGGTCATCCTCGTTTTAGGATCAGTAAAATCTGGAAAACCTATGTTAAGTTGCTATGTCTCTAAATCTTTAGTTACAGAAAAAGGAAAAGATGCTGCAGTGATAATTCGTGAACTCGGGAAATACATCCAAGGTGGAGGAGGCGGACAAGCTTTTTTTGCCACTGCAGGAGGTAAAAATAGTGACGGAATGAAAGCGGCCCTTGCAGCAGCAGAGGGTGTGTGTCTTTAAACGTTATTCTTTTATAGGAGGGTAATTTGAAATAATTTTTTGTACAAAGAGTCCGATACGTTCGTCTCTATTTTTATAATTTTCTGGAATACCTCCTTTTCCTTTTCCTTGCCAAACCAGTTGCTTGGTGGTTGCATCGATTAAATTAATGAATAAAGTTCCTTCAGTTCGAGTACTTACAGTATTGTAGTTGGGTCCCCAAAACCAAGGATTAAATCCCCAACCCCAGTTGTTTTGGTTGTTGATATAAATTTGTTCTTTCGCTTGAGTGGTAAAGCCAACTAATAAATCAGGCGTTTCAGACTTGGACAATCCTTTGACATGCATTTCAGCATCAATTGCTTTTAGAATTCGACGTTTGTCTAAATCAGAGATTTTCACCTGGTCTATCTCGGGCTTGAAGTAAGCAAAAGTATTATATTTTGTAAAATCTATGCTACTATCATGATCTGAATAAACCAGAACAGAAGAACAGGATGTCAGTAGAAATAACGAAAACAAAAGAACGAAAGGTTTCATTTTAAACAGTTTAAAGTTAAATTACCCAAAAATCATGCCGAAAAAATCAGTCTCGCTTTGGGTTATACCCAAAAGGGCAATGTCTGCAATTACTCTTACAACAGTACCCTCTTTTAAGGTGATATTGTTCAGTAAAGACCTTGTATCCCTCAGGGGTTAAATAAAAATCTCCTTCTTCAAGTGGAGGTAAGGAACCCAACGTCATTTTAATGTATTTTTAGCCATGCAATTATTTGAATCTTTCAAAAGTAGTATAAATCAATCGCTTGAACCCATTGAGGGTCATACTATTGTCATAAAAAGAGAAGATTTAATCCATCCTGTTGTTTCTGGGAATAAATTTCGCAAATTAAAATATGTTTTTAAAGCCCTAGAAGAACAATCCCATTCAACGATCTTAACTTTTGGGGGAGCTTTTTCAAATCATTTGGCGGCGGTGGCAGCTGCAGGAAAGTTGGAAAATATTCAAACCATTGGAATTGTTAGAGGGGAGGAATGGCAAAACAAACTTGATACGAGTACTACATTAAGTTATTGTCAGCGTCAGGGAATGACATTGTATTGTGTTTCGAGAGCAGATTATGATTTAAAAGAAACGTCAGCGCTTGTTTGCGATTTGCAAAAGCATAACTCTAGTATTAGACTTTTAGCCGAAGGAGGAACAGAAGCACTAGCAGTCAAGGGATGTCAGGAAATCTTAGAAAAGGGGGATGAAGAATTTGATGTAATTTGTTCCAGTGTGGGAACGGGAGGAACCTTAGCAGGTTTGATCAATAAAAGTTCACCCAATCAAACTGTAGTAGGGTTCAATGCGTTAAGGAACCCAGAAGTTATCAATCAAATTGCTCATTTCACAAAAAAAAATAATTGGTACATAGAAGATCAATATGCTTTTGGTGGATATGCCAAGGTAAACGAAGAATTGATCTCCTTTATGAATGCTTTTTATCAACAATATAAAATTCCGTTGGATCCAATCTATACTGGAAAGCTCCTTTTTGGTATTTTTGATCTTATAAAACAAAAAAAATGGCCGTGGGGAAAGAAGATTTTAATCATTCATACGGGAGGGCTGCAGGGAGTAAAGGGAATGAATCTCCAACTTCAAAAAAAAGGAAACCCCCAACTAATTTATGGCAACGATTTACCCTTTTAGGGATTGTCTTTGTGTCTGTATCTTGTGGTTCCTCAAGAAAAATTGTAATTCGAGAATCCGTTACAAAATCCCCACCAAAAGAAGTTGTTGTAACTCCAAAAGAAGTAAAAAAAACAGTGGCTCCAGTGGAGGTATTGTCCAATAAAGAAAAGATAAATTTATACATCGAAACCTATAGCGCTATTGCACAAGATGAAATGCGTGAATATGGAATCCCTGCAAGTATTACAATAGCTCAAGGAATTTTGGAATCTGGAATGGGGTATGGCCGATTAGCAGCAGAGGGGAATAATCACTTTGGAATCAAATGTCATTCCGATTGGAAGGGCAAAAGAATTTATCATGATGATGATGAAAAAGGGGAATGCTTTCGAGTTTATAAAAATCCTGCAACCTCCTACCGCGATCATTCTTTATTTTTAGTTGGACGAGATCGATATGCCTTCTTGTTTGATTATAAAATTAGCAATTACAAAGCTTGGGCCAAAGGACTAAAGAAAGCAGGTTATGCTACAGATCCTCAATATCCAGATAAATTAATCAGTCTCATAGAGCGCTTTGATCTAACTAAATTCGATACAAAAAAAAGGAAAGTAACTCAATCCTCATCCAAGAAAAATAAAGGTCAGAGATTTGTAAACTATACGGTTCAAAAAGGGGATACTTTATATTCCGTTTCTAAAAAATACAATGTTTCATTAGAGGAAATCATTAAAACGAATAAAATCAAGGACAAAACTATTTATTTAGGACAAAGCTTGAGCATTCCTCTCAATCTATAAAACTATGCAATATCAAAGAAGTAGCGCCCTGTTCAAGGCCGCACAAAATGTAATCCCCGGGGGAGTAAATTCTCCTGTTCGTGCGTTTAAAGCAGTAGGAGGAACTCCAATTTTTGTTGAGCGAGCCAAAGGGGCTTACCTCTATGATGCTGATGATAATCAATTGATTGATTACATCGCAAGTTGGGGTCCTATGATTTTGGGACATGCCTACGAACCTGTGATAGAGGCGGTAAAATCAAGAGCGTATTTAGGAACTTCTTTTGGAATGCCAACGGCTTTGGAAACAGAGATTGCTGAACTAGCCATAGCTATGGTGCCTAATATAGATAAAATCCGATTCGTTAATTCGGGTACAGAAGCCTGTATGAGTGCTGTTCGATTAGCAAGAGGCGCAACACAGCGTGAGAAAATAATCAAATTTGCAGGGTGTTATCACGGGCATTCAGATGCTTTTTTAATTCAAGCAGGGAGTGGAGCGGTTACTTTTGGAAGCCCCAGTAGTCCTGGTGTAACTAAAGGAACAGCAAAAGATACGCTTCTTGCACCCTATAACAACCTTGAAGCTGTAGCCCAACTCTTTAGTGAATATCCGCATGAAATTGCAGCCATTATTATTGAACCTGTAGCGGGAAATATGGGTTGTATTCCTCCTAATGCTGGTTTTTTAGAAGGTTTAAGATCCCTTTGTGATCAATATGAGACCCTACTTATTTTTGATGAAGTGATGACAGGATTTCGTTTAGCTAAAGGGGGAGCACAAGAACTTTTAGGGATCAAAGCTGATCTTGTCACTTTTGGAAAAGTTTTGGGAGGAGGCTTGCCGGTAGGTGCTTTTGCTGCCAAAAAGGAGATCATGAAACACTTGGCTCCCGACGGACCTGTATATCAAGCGGGAACATTGAGCGGAAACCCACTGGCTATGGCGGCAGGCCTTGCCATGCTTCAAGCTTTAAATGCAGATTCGGATATTTTCGATCGTCTCGCACTTAAAACAGAACACCTACATGAGGGTTTAGAGGCAGTGTTGAAAACGACTCATATTCCTTATCAGATCAATCGGCTGGGATCCATGATCTCACTTCATTTTACCGATGAAAAAGTTGTTGACTTTGAAACCGCTGCCTCTGGGAATAACGAAAAATTCAATAATTATTTTCACGGGATGCTAAAGGAAGGAATTTACTTACCTCCAAGTGCTTTTGAAAGTTATTTTTTAAATGATGCACTTTCCCATGAGGATATTGATTTTACGATAAATGCTTTCAAAAAAATAATTGATACGATTTAACAAAAAAGCAAGAATTATCCTGCCTTTTTTGTTTCATTAATTTGGATGTAGTCTATGACCTCCATCTTTTCTTTGACGACTTATGAGACGATCTCTTCTATGAGTTTTATGTTTTTGATGCGACTTTATTTTACGCCAAGCGTCATATTGCTCCTCATTTAGAATGGTTTTCATCTGGGATTGCATCGCAATTTGACGATCTATTCGTTCTAAGTGAAGAGTGTAGCGTTCTTCTGCATTTAATTCTCCTCTTTTTTGTTTTCTTTTGGAGAGCTGCTCTCTTTGTTTTTTAATCTCTTCTTTAATTTGGACTGCTTGCTCTTTACTTAAGTCAAGGGCTAATTGAAGTTTTTTTGCTTGGAGCGTGGCATGCTGTTCCCCAGTAAGTTTAGGTTTGTGGGGATCAGTTTGGGCCTGTCCAATTAAGGGAATCGCTAGGGTCAAAAGGAAATAAATTTTTTTCATAATAAAAAGTTTGTTTCCCTTTTAGATACTTTACATGCTCAAAAGTTTAAGGCTCAGGATTATTTTAACATTTCAATAAAAAGACCCTCCTCGTTTTTAATGACCTTGATTAGCTCTTTTTGGGACAAACTTTTAATAGAAACGTCCCACTTTTTGTTACTTAGACCCGTTGCTGTTTTAATAGCCGTAAGATCAGCTGTCTCCGTTGCTTTAATCAATTGTAGAATCGTTTTTTCTTCCTCAGAAAGCGCAACCGCTTTTTGCTCAGGTTTCATTTGTGGGAAAAATAACACTTCCTGAATGGAACTGTTGTTTGTCATTAACATAACCAGTCGGTCAATTCCAATTCCGATTCCAGATGTAGGGGGCATCCCATATTCCAATGCTCTAAGAAAATCTTGATCAATGAACATGGCTTCATCATCTCCTTTTTCACTCAAACTGAGTTGGGCTTCGAAGCGTTCTTTTTGATCTATTGGGTCATTCAACTCAGAATAAGCATTGGCCAATTCTTTTCCATTGACCATTAATTCAAAGCGCTCTGTGAGTTTTGAATTGGTTCGATGTTCCTTGGTTAGGGGACTCATGGATTTAGGGTAATCTGTAATGAAAGTGGGTTGGATGTAGTGATGTTCACATTTTTCACCAAAAATTTCATCAATTAGCTTTCCTTCTCCCATAGTATCATCTACTTCAAGATCTAGCTTTTTTGCTGTTTCACGCAGTTGTTCTTCATTCATTTCCGAAACATCAATACCCGTGTGGGTGTGAATAGCTTCCAGAATTGGTACACGAGGATAGGGAGCTTTAAAATTAATTTGGTGAGCACCAACCGATACTGATGGGGTACCATGAAGGTCGACAGCAATTTTTTCTAATAAAGTTTCTGTCATTTCCATCATCCAAAAATAATCTTTGTAGGCCACGTACAATTCCATCACCGTAAATTCTGGATTATGCGTACGGTCCATCCCTTCATTTCTAAAATCTTTAGCAAATTCAAATACACCTTCGAAGCCACCAACAATAAGTCGTTTCAAGTACAATTCATTTGCAATTCGCAAATATAAGGGTGTATTGAGTGCGTTGTGGTGCGTTACAAAAGGCCTTGCCGTTGCGCCCCCAGGAATGGGTTGTAAAATGGGAGTTTCAACTTCTAAATATTCTTTTTCAGTCAAAAAATCACGAATTGTAGTTGTAATTTTAGAGCGTTGTAAAAAGGTATTTTTTACTTTGGGGTTTACAATTAAATCCACATAACGTTGGCGATATCTCAATTCGGGATCATTGAATTCATCATAACTGTTACCCTCGGAATCTGTTTTGGGAAGGGGCAAGGGTCGTAAGGCTTTGTTTAATACGGTAAAGCCAGTCACTTTTACCGTTTGTTCCCCAACCATGGTGGTAAATAGAGTCCCTTCTACACCAATAATGTCGCCAATGTCTAGTAACTTTTTATACACTTCATTGTAGTGTGTTTTATCTTCTCCAGTACAAATTTCATCTCGATTAAAATAAACCTGAATTCTTCCGGTACTATCTAGGAGCTCTGCAAAACTTGCTTTGCCTTGAATTCTTCTCGACATTAGTCGACCAGCAAGAATCACTGTTTTTCCTTCAACATAGGTGTCGGGTAAATTTTTAGCATAAAAATTTACTGGAAATTGAGCAGCGGGATAGGGATTAATACCCAATTTTTTGAGTCCATCAAGTTTTTCTCTGCGTATAAGTTCCTGTTCAGAAAGCTTTGCCATAGGTGAAAATTTCTTGCAAAGATACGTAGACTAAAAAAATCTAAGGAATCAAATTTTATATCTTTGCAAAAGAGTCAATAATCATGGGATTTTTTCGTGTCTTACTAGCTATCTTTTTTCCACCCCTTTCCGTAATCGATCAGGGCTGTGGTTCTGTACTTATCGTTTTTATATTAACCCTGTGTGGTTGGGTGCCTGGAGTCATTGCTGCTTTAGTGATTTTAAATAATCCACAACGATGGAAGTCAACCTTTTAATTTTTAGATGGTAACTCAAAACAAACAAATTCAAATTATTGAATTAGGCGAGACTCCTTATGAAAAGGCGTTGAATATTCAAGAAGATTTATTCAATAAAGTCATTGCTGTAAAAAGAGCCAACAGACAAAATGAAGTTCATCAAGCAACAAAAAATTATTTGTTATGGGTGGAACATGCTCCGGTATTTACGCTTGGAAAGAGTGGCAAGCAAGAACATTTGTTACTAGACGAAAAGCGATTGAAGGAAAAAGGGATTGAATTCTATGCTACCAATCGAGGGGGAGACATCACTTTTCACGGACCTGGCCAAATTGTAGGCTATCCCATTTTGGATTTGGATAATTTTTTTACTGATATTCATAAATACCTTCGCTTGCTTGAAGAAATGGTGATTTTGACATTGAAAGAGTACGGTATTGTTGGTACGCGTAGCGAGGGAGAAACAGGTGTTTGGCTGGATATAGGAACGCCTTTTGCTAGAAAAATTTGTGCCCTTGGGGTACGTGCCAGTCGTTGGGTGACCATGCATGGATTTGCATTAAACGTCAATACAGATTTGTCTTATTTCGACCATATTATTCCTTGTGGGATACAAGGGAAGGGGGTAAGCTCATTGGCCAAAGAGTTAGGGAGAGAAGTCGCTCTTGATGAGGTAAAGGCAAAACTCAAATACCACTTTGGAAATCTTTTTGAAGCAGAATGGGAAGCGACACGGATTAGTTAATTTGATAGATTAAAAAACTATCTTCTTCGGATTGCACCACCATTTCAAGGGCTTTATCATCATCAGCGTTCGTTAAGGCTACTTTTGAATTTCCATATACAGGAAAACCATTTACTGAAGTGCCATTACTATAAAAAGCATATACTTTTTGAGTGTCAAGATCCGTGAGGGTCACGTAGATGGTATTGTTGATGTAGTGAATTTTAGGGGCAGTATAATTCCCAAAAGGAAGCTCCACGGGAATTCCTTTGATCAATAAGGTGTTTTCCGAAAAACTAACCAATGATTTTGACGTCATGTCCACAGTATGACCTGGACGCAGGTTTAAGGTACTCTCGGTTAGATTTCCTTTGGTGTCAATTTGAATCAAATTTCCATCCTTATTTGTGGATGCAAACGTATTTCGATACGCAAAGACGGGATTATTGGAGGTGTTGGCATTACTTTTTAAAACAACTCGATCCTTCCCTTGTCGATTTAAGATTCGTACCTGTCCATCGATCTTTTGTAGAATGATATAATCTTTTGTCCCCATACGGATGTGTTTGGGAGGGTTTTGTAGGGGCTGTTTTAGTTTTTTTAATTGAAACCCGGTCACCTTTTTCCCCCGATTATCAAACATTTGAAGCTGTTTTCCTTGACTTAATAGGAAGCGATAATTTCTATTTAAGTCATAATCAAAAACAGCAAACTGTTTGGGGGTTTCGTCAGAAACCTTAATATTGAAAGGGGCAACAGTTTTTCCATTTCGATCTAAAATCATGAAACGATCAGCAGTTTGGAACGCCATTTGTAAGCGTCTATTTTTGTAAAGATCTACCTGATAGATTTCCCCTACGATGGCACTTGAAAGTTGTTTTTTCCAAAATAAAGTACCTGTATTTGAAAATAAATAGAGCATGTTATTTTGATCTTGCACTACAATATCCATTGTTTTATTTCGATGATTCTTAATCCATTGAGGTGCTCGAGAAACAGGGGCGTCAAGTGAAAAGCTATACTGATTGCTTACTCCCCTTTTGTTTTCTTCTAGATCGTTATTTTGAGCTGTAAAACGAGTTTGTATAAATCCAGATTCTGAGACCCCTTGAAGTGCAAGGAGAGGATATTTTTTAAGATTGATCTTTTTCCAGGCATCCTTCGAATCGTCCAAATTTTTATTCCATAGGGGGATTAAATTTTTAGTACGCCCTAGCCACAAAAAAGTACTATTGTCAGCTAAATCTTCCTTAAGATTTTTAAAGTTGAGATCATTTGCTAATGTTTTTCCATCTAAAAGGGCACCAATGATTTGCTTCAGAAAGGTTTCATTTTCAGTAAAAATCAAAAACTCTTCTAATTGCACCCCCCATTTTGGATTAATAGGTGTTCCATACACTTCAATCAAGGCCAAGAGATCCTGAGGTAATTTTTGATTGAATAATTCTAGCCCCCTATAACTTCCCTTTGATTCTGAATTTGAAAATAGAATAGGATTAATATTTTCATTATTTGTTAAATGAAAAAAGAGGGCTTTGTTGTCTTGAAGATTCAGCCAAGCGATTTCATCTATAGCACTTAGGGGATCGAAATTAATTTCAGGAAGCGGAATGTTTTTAAAGCGACTAAATTGTTTAAAATTATCTTCCAGTGTTTTGTAGTCATCGACTGCCAGGGCTAAAAAACCATCAAAATTTTGTGGGACAAATGCGGAACTTACTAAGCGTTGTGGATTCAATCCTTTCAACAAACTCAATTCGTCGGGTAATGAATCATTTATAAAGCTTACTCCATCTAAGGTAAAGGGGTCTTTTTTGGTATTAAAATCAAAAGAAAACCAATGGTTCCCTAAGGAGGGGAAGAGGGGCGTTTCTGGAAAAAATGAATGTAAAACAGTATTGAAGTCTCGATGGAGTAACACACTCATAGGAGCATTATCGTCACTGATTTCGGCTAAATCAAAAAAGGATTGATTTTGAATTCCCGGTCGTTTATTCTGAATATTCCGAATGCTGTTTTCTAAAACCAATTGAGAGGTACTGATGATTTGAAGGCCCTTGAGGGTCGTACTATAAATTTTCCTTTGATTCTTTTGGGATACTCTTATGGTCGTATTGTTGTAAAGGAATGGATCTCCTGACAATTCTGGGAGACTGTCTGAAGGATTTATTTTATAGATAAAGGAAAGTGCTATTTCTGATTTTCCCTCTGGAGTAAAACACAATAAGGCCTTAGAAGAGAAAACAGGAGGAATAATAGTTTTAATGTCTTCGTTGAGGCTTGAGTCTAAAGCAATAATTTCAGTTAAAAAGGGAAGGTTTGTCAGTGCATTTTCCAACATGTTTTGATCATTGAGTTGGAATGCAGCAAAACTGTTTTGTGGAACACAATCAAGTAGATTAGGTGCTTTTTTTACGGAGGTGTCACAGCTTGTAAAAATGAGCAAGCCAAGAAGAAATAATATAAAACGCATATGGTTTCAAAATTAAAAAACTCCTTCTTGTCTTGACTCAATTTTTCGAAATGTTATTAACGAACTAGTGAACTTAAATAAAGGCTAAAAAAAGAGTTTATTTTCTCAGTTCGTTTTTAATATCCAAAAGAATGGAAGCTACTTTTTCAGGCTGTGAAAAGTTAGGGGTATGACTACTTTTTATACTGTAACTTTTTGTTACATTATCCTGATACATGGCTCTTTGTACTGCAATTGGAATCGCTCTATCTTCGGTGCATTCAATGTAAAATTTAGGAATTGATCCGTAATTTTCTTCGGTGATTTGAAGTTCATATTGAAGAGGAGCAGCAGGCTCAGGAACCATCTTGGGTTTGGCTGCTTCAAAAGCTTCTTGAGGAATATCATGTGCAAAGGCGTTTTGGATTTCATCTTCTTTTACTAGTGCATAGGCTTGATCTTCTGAAAGGTAAAAATTATCAACAGCAGAGGAGTTTTCAACCCCTTGAACAGCCTTAAAGAATGAGCCTCCGTTAGGTAATAAAAAAGCAGTTAAATACACTAAAGCTCTTACTTTTTTTGGACGAAGTTCTGCAACTCTGCTCACGGTAATTCCATTAAAACTGTGTCCTACTAATATGACCGGTTTTTCCTGTTGATCAATAATGGAAAGAAGTGTTTGGACATACTGATCCATGGTGATGCTTGCAGGAGCTGTTTTGTCACTTCCATGTCCGGGTAAATCAGGAGTAATGACAAGTTGATTTTGTGCTTCAAGCTCGCTTTTGACATTTTCCCATTGCCATGCACCAAGCCATGCAGAATGGACCAAAATATAGGTTTCTTTTGGATCCTCTTTTTTCTCATTGCAACCCGCGAGTACCATAGTTGCCACCATGCTGTAGAGAAGAATAGTTTTTAAATGATTTTTCATAAGATTTAGGTTTTAAGGTTGATTTCTGTTGCAATAGTAATAAAGAATTAGCATTGGTTTTTGTATCTTTTGTTACAATTCAGCGATTTAATTCAATTTTTTTGAAGGCAAGTTGGAGCCGTTTTTCCTGCTCTAATTTTTTCAATGTTCTTGAAACAACTTCACGTGTAGTCCCCATTTCGCTTGCTAGAGCTTGGTGAGAAATTAAAATCGTCTTCGAATGAGTGGTTTGACTTTTGTCATTCAAATAATCCATCAAACGCTCCTTGATTTTTTTAAAAGCAAGAGTGGAATACCTGCTCAGGAGTTCTTGATAGCTTGTGATAAAAGTAGCCGTAGTGAATTGATGCCAAGAAGAGTATTGGGCTGACCAACGGGAAATAAAGCGAACAGGAATTTTTAAGAGTGTTGTTTTTTCAATGGTTTGAGCGTAAATAGAACTTTTAAAATCTGAAAAGGTTGCAGCCAGAGACAAAATACAGGTTTGTGTGGGCTGAACATAATACAGTAAGATTTCTCGATCTTCAGTTTCTTGCCAAACGCGAACCTTTCCTTCTAATACAATAGCAAGCCATTTGATATACTTATTGGGTTCTAAAATACAAGTGTTCTTTTCAACCTGTTCAAGTCGTGCAAAAGATTCAATTTGTTTTTTTAATTCAGGTTCATCGATTTTTAAAGCTGTGTAAAAAGAATTGAAGTTTTTCAATGGAGTTGAGTTTGGGGTTAAATCAGGAAGTTATGAAAAATAGTAAAAAAAGCTAAATTAGGGTTTAGCTAAGAGTTGAAAAGAAGTTCTATGGTATTCAGTAATACCGTATTCTTTGATTGCCTGACGGTGTTTTTTTGTCGGATATCCTTTGTTTTTTTTCCAACCGTATTGGGGAAATTCAAGGTCTAAGGTACGCATAAAATCATCTCTGTAGATTTTTGCCAAAACTGAAGCAGCCGCAATATTTAGATATTTTCCATCTCCTTTTACAATACACTCATGAGGGATATCATTAAATATTTTGAATCGATTTCCATCCACGATAATAAACTCAGGCTTTTTGGAAAGTTGTTGTAGTGCCAAGTGCATGGCTTTAATAGAGGCGTTTAGAATATTAATTTCATCAATTTCATTTTCATAAACATGGGCTACAGCAAAGGCAAGGGCTTGTTTTTCTATTTCGGGACGTAAGGCGTAACGCTGCTTTTCTGATAATTTTTTAGAGTCATTTAATAACGGTAAGTGAATGTTAGCAGGTAAAATTACGGCCGCTGCCGTAACAGGGCCTGCCAAGCATCCTCTTCCAGCTTCATCCGACCCTGCCTCAAGTCCCGTGGTGTATTGTGTTTCAAGCATTTGTTAAAAGACTTCTTAAGTTTATTAAGTAGTATTACAAATTACTTACAATTATCATAACTTCGCAAACAAATCATTGCCTGCATGCGATCAAGCATTTTTCTTCTTTCTTTTATCTTTTTTCAATCTGTTTGGAGTCAAGAGGTTCAGCTAAAGGTCAATGACAGTTTGCCTGAAGTTCAACCACTCATTGAAAATGAAAAAGATTCAATTGCGGTACCTGACCAAATTGTTAAGACCAAGTCAATAGATTCTCTTGTGGTTCAAAAAAAGAATGAGAAGAAAAAAAAGAAAGTAAAAGATTCTACAATAAAACGATATATTCCTTACATCAAACCTATGGGTCTTGTTACGGTAGAGGATTATAAGACCTTACATTTTGATGGTTCAGAAACTACAGTAGATACCACCCTTTCATTAAAAGGGGAATATGAATTCAACTTCTTAAGAAAAGATTATTTTGAATATCTTCCTTTGCCTAACATGGGTGAAGGCTTCAATAAATTAGGGTACAATTTTCATGAAGATCCATTAACCCCTCAAATGGGAGCTCGGGTTAAACATTTTGGGTATTTTGAAAAAGAGGATGTGAATTATTATGAAGTTCCATCTCCCTACACTGAGCTTTTCTTTAAGTCTACCTTTCGAAAAGGGCAGAATTTGGATGCAACGCTAGCGATTAACACATCACCAAAATTAAACGTAGCCGTTTCTTTTAAGGGATTCAGATCTTTGGGAAAATATGCATACTCTTTAAGTCGATCTCGTCAATTTAGAATGAGCACACAATATCAGACGTATGATAAAAAATACCGATTACGTCTGCATCAAACCACTCAGTCTTTAGAGAATGTCGTAAACGGTGGACTTTCCAATGACGCAGTTTACTTTTTTGAAAATGCACCGAATTACGTGGTAGCTGATCAAAACGGACTTCCTGTTCTCGATGAAAATGGAGAAGAACAATTTCAATTTTATGATGGTTTTTCAAATCGGGCCACCCTTTCAACACAGATTGAGGCCCTCAATGAATTAGAAGGAAAGCGCTATTATATGGAGAATGAATATCAAATGCTTCCTATTGCAAAAGATACTACAGCTTATAAAATGAAGTTAGGGTACCGTATTGCATCAGAAAATAAAAAATACACCTATACTCAAAGTAGAGTAAATACTTATTTTTTCGAGGCCTACAATTCTAGTGTTCTTGACAGTACTGATTATAGCACTCTAGAAAATAATGTATACGCAACCTACAAAGACAAGAAAATTGGACAATTGAAATTGGATATTTATCATTATCAATGGAAATATGCTTTAGGTTCAAACGAGTATGAGAAAGACACTTTACTACCCACAAAAATAGAAGTAAGTCAATTAGCTGCTCAAGCAAAATGGGCTAAAACTTTTTTTGGATTTCAAGCAGAGGCAGAAGGATATCAGTCTTTGAGGAAAGATTTTGCAACAACCGCTTTTAAGGGTTCTCTTGGAGGGGAATTGTATAAAAAGATATCTGTAACAGCAAGCTATAGGTATCGCTCACAGCCATTAAACTTTAATTTTCATTTATTCCAAAGTGACTTTAAAGAATACAATTGGTCCAACACCGAACTGGTAAATCAAAACACAGCTACCAGAGAAATAAACATATCCCATCCCAAATGGGGAGCTATTGCTGCGGCTTGGTCTAAGATCGATCATTATGGATTCTTTTACAATACAACTCCATTGGCTGATTTAAATAAAAAATTTAAAGTCAATGTTATACAATCAGACAGAAAAATTGATTATTTCAAAGCACGTTTTGACCAGCGCTTGGATTTCGGAAAGTTCTCATGGGTAAACAATGTGCAATACCAAAAAGTCACGCAAGAAGAAAATCCAGAGGAAATTTTGAGTGGTCCTCTTGCCTTGAATGTTCCTGAATGGCTCATTAGAAGTACGTTGATGCTTACTTCGTCTATTTTCAATAAAGCTTTATTTTTTCAGTCGGGAGCTACGTTTACTTTCTTTACGGATTATTATGCAGACCAGTATAATCCCATGCTTGCAGAGTTTGTAACGCAGAACAATACTAAAATTGGAGAATACCCACGAGTTGATTTCTTTTTTAATGCTAAAATCCAAAGCTCTAGGATCTATCTCAAGCTGGAAAACATATCTGCACCAATTGAACATTTGATCAATATTGATACTCCCTATGATTATTATGCAGCACCCTTTACCCCATATCGTGATTTTGCCATTCGATTTGGCTTGATTTGGAACTTCTTTCAGTAAATTTAATATACTGTAAATCAGTCATTAAGGTATTAAATTAATATTTTTTCAAAAATCATTGACATTCCCCTTGTAAGTAAATAAAAGGGTTTTATATTTGCATCCGCTAAAACGCTCAACGACGATGTTTTTTGGGAATTAGATTTAGCATTACGTTCATTGAAAGAAAAATAATATAAGAATGACAGCGCGTATCGAAAGATACAAGT
>JAQWJV010000048.1 GCA_029248185.1 Flavobacteriaceae bacterium
CGATAAGTTTTTAAAGCATCTATTTAAAAAAAGATATGATTTATGGAGATTCATCGTAAAAGACCAACTTTCATATCAAAATGAGATAATTAAAAAGGATATTAAAAGTTTAGATAGCGTAATACAACGAATGAATAACGAATTATATTTTTTTTATTGGAAATTAGACTAAATCATCGGCATATCTTCTTCATTAAGTTCAGTTATTAATTCATATATTGCTTAATGTTTATTTTAAAACCTATGGAATGAAAATGTCTGTTCCCTCATTATTTGTCTGTATTTTATCATTTATTCTTATGAACAGTTGCTCAAAGAAAAATGATGAAGTAGTTGATGTTCAGTTTATATGTACTGTTGATTACGTTGAATTTACATCTGATGCATCTGCTAATGTAAAGTTTGATGTTATAGTTGATGGCATTAGCGATTCTTTTATTGCAAAACATTCTTATGCTACTCAAAACTCAAATTATTTAATAGGGGATAATATTGTCAATATTTACAACTTCATTCAAAATGAAAATGAGGCAAGTTTTGATTTTGAATATGGATTAAATTTAGGGGCTTTTTGTGCTGAACTATTTCCTAAAATTCCTACACACGAACATAACCCATTTGCTGCTGTAGCAATCAAAGATTTTAATGGAAAAAATCTTGGAAAATGGAAGATAAAAAAGAAAACCAAACTAAAAAGTATAGACAAACAATAAATCAAACCACTAGCTAAAACTATTTATTTGGTTTAGAAAATTAAAACTCATATTTATAAAATGAATTATATATTTTTTTCAATTTTAATACTTACTGCAATCATTTCAATTCTTTTTTGGTATGCATCATACTCTACTAAAAGTGGTTTTGCAATTGATAAAAACAACAATCAAATACCTGATAAATGGGAAAAGTTTAAAATCATTTTCAAGATAAAATCATTAATTTACCTAACACTTGGGTTTTTATTAGGATATTTATTTCAGTATTTTTAAAATTAATAAGTGAATTTAAATTCTATTACTTCCGTTTTTGATTTTAAAATGATAATCCTTTTATCAGAAACAATTCTTGTTTATTTCCCATACAATTATTATGAAATAAATTTGAGTAATCCTATCCAATAAATCGAATTTTAATCAGTACAGTCATGGGATTCCCTTAATCCCTGCTGTTATAAACTTAAGAGAATGAATTTATCTATTGATTAAGCAGATTTTATCCAACAATTACAATGAAATTACTTCGCAACTTGCAGATCTCATCACAAGATTCATACAATGACAGTGAGAAACTGGCCAAAAAAGCTTCTAAAGGCCACTAAAAAAGTAGAACAGGCATTCTTTGTATCAGAGAGAGACAAGGGAGATTAAAACAACCTAGATGTTCACATGCTTATCGGCACCAATACAGATATGACGTTCCAAGAAGTTAAATACGTAATGGGTAATGTATCAGTGGAAGACTATCAACCCATCTATAATAGTGAAGCAGTCTGTAAGTATGTAACCAAACATATAGGCAAAGTCGTGGACCATGACATCGTATTTAAAAACTAAAAGTTTCTATCCAGCCTTAACCCAAACAAGGGCATGGGTTTTAGAAAATGGTTTTTCCTATTGGAACAGTGGGTTAAGTTTGATATGTAAGCTTTTCTTACTAAATTAGTGGTATTAATAACCATAAAACAATTAAAATGAATATTAAGACAGGATGTGTAGGTTTTCATATTGCCTTTTCAATTCCAACAGAAGCAGTTCAAAGAATGGAGTCTTTTTTAGGGACCCATGAAAAATTTATGAGAGAAACACACCATATTGAAGGATCGGTAGAGCCAGTAATTTTATGCTATGCTGTATTGAAATCACCTGAGTTGAATAATCCGTTAGATCCATCAAGTGGAGAAACAGGTAATACACTGTATGGTATTACAGAAATTTATCAAGGGCCCGAAGGAGCTGGAGCACACATGGAATTAGGTCAGCAAAGAGAGGAAATGTTTTCAGAATTAGTTGCTTTAACGACTGAATATTGTGTTTCCGGAATACTTGGAGCTCCCATAATAAGGGCAATGCAATAGAGATTTAGATCAAATCGAAGCCCTCCCCTGTGGAGGGTTCTTCTTTTACACCAATGGACACAACCCCAAATCCCTACTAATCAATTGATTTCATTGTTTTAACAAAAGGTTTGGGAGAAGTTTGTAAACGTTTTGATATATAATCCATTATCTGTACATTGTGAATATTATTAACCATAAATCAATTTAAATGAAAAAAATATTTTTTCTATTCGTTTTAATTCCAGCAATCTCAATAGCTCAAAAGAATAATAATGGAAATGTTTATGATAAACATCCCGCACTAGACATAGCTGAAAAGTTTGGACAAGCATGGGTAAGCGGTGATACCGAAACTCTTAAAAGTTTAGTTGGAAAAGACTTTCGAATGGGAAGCGCCATGAATACTAACCCCAACTATCAAGGAGGGGATATTAATGATTTGATAGGTCAATCTTCTTGGATGACAAATAATTTTGTGAATATTTCACTTAAAAATAAAGGTCAAGCATATCCTGATGCTATTGAATATAAAAGATCAGGTCTCTTTGTTCAAACTTTCCAGGAATTTATTGCATGGGATAAAAATAATGGTTTCAAGATTAAAACTCCTTTTAATGCCATCTTTGTTTTTGATAAAAAAGGTGAAAAAATCATGCGCTTTTGGTGGGCTGATAATAGAGCCGTTTGGCAAAAATGGAATTTATCAAGGCAAACTATTAAAAACGGTACTATTTACAAGGACCATCCCCACATAGGAACGGTTCGTCAAATTTGGTATAACCTTGCACAAGGGAATCTTGATAAAGTTTGGAAAGATTTTTCACCTAATGCTAGAATAAATGATTCAAATTCAATTGAGCAAGACTCCAAGAGCCTTATGGATCATCAAGAGTATGTGGGTGAAGTATTTAGCAAATTTGAATTCGTTTCAATAGATGAAGTTGGATATCCAGATTATATAGACTACGAAGGAAATGGTGGGGTTGTATTATCCTGGTATAATATGACTGTAAAAAGCATAAAGACAGGAAAAAATATTGTGTTAAAATTTCATTCACAGCATAACTTTAATGAAGCAGGAATAATTGATTTAGAAACATTGTATTATAATGATCGTTTATTAGAATAAGTATTTACCCTCCCCTGTGGAGGGTTTTTTTTTACACCAATACAGACAATCCAAATCCCTTCTAATCCAAAGGTATTATTGCCTTTATCAAATTTCCCCTTTGGCTTATAATAGGGATGTTTTTATAGGGAAAGCGTTTGAGATTTTGTTAAGAAATCCATTCTCATTACCTTAGAAGTATTATTAACTATAAATCAATCAAAATGAAAAAATTAGTATTATTTGCCGCATTATTTATATCAATTCAAGTGTTTTCTCAAAACATTGCCTTTGATTTAGCATTTGTTGATGCAGAAAATATCCAGGCCTATGACCAAAATTTAAAAACTAAATATCAAAGATTAAACCAAAACTTTATAGATGATGGAAGAATTTTAGGATGGCACGTTTGGAAAGTAATTAATGGTGCACAAAGTCCATTTACACATTTAGCAATCACAGTCTATGATATGGATAAAATGGATGAGGATTATACTCCTAAAAAATGGACAGAAGAGTTTACTGATATGACACAAGCTGAACTAAGGGATTGGAGTATAAAGAATAGCGAAAATAGAAAAATTGTATTTGAAACTCAATTTGTAAATGTTGCAGAAGTACTTCAAGAAGGGGTTACAGATTATCCAGATATTGCCGTGATGAACTTGATGAAAGTTAAGCACGGAAAATACAAAGCTTATGAAGATATTGAAAAAGCAACCACTAAAACAATTGCTAAAGGATCTCCAAGAAAAGGGTGGAGCTTAGGAAAACGAATCGATAGAATAGGAACTGAGATTTCTTGGACTCACTTTACAGTGGATTGGTTTGACAAATACTCTGACTTTTTAAAACTAAACGCAAGACCTTCTTCAAATGCAAACAAAAACTATCAAAATATGATGAAACTTCGTGATTTAACAAACCGAATCGTACTTGAAAAATTCATTTTCTTAAACAAATAGAATTGAATAAAATTAAGCTAACGTCACTAATTAACTTTAGTGGCGTTTTCTTAATTTTATTTTTTTTAGTTTTGTGTTGTATTGTATTTCACTGTTTTAACTAAAAATCAATTGCTCATGAAAATTTCTCCTTTATCCTTATCGGTTGGAATTCCGTTATTGATGATGATTTACAGTTGTTCCGCAGAGGTAGCGGAAGCAGAATTTATAGATCTTACTAAATACACGCTAAGGATTAGTGCTTCAAAAGGAGGGGTTGTTTCACCAAAAGCTAGTGGGACTTATTACAAAGGAGCAACAATAACCATCACAGCAACTCCTGATATGGGATATGAATTTGACAGATGGGAAGGGAGTGATCATGATGACTTAGCTAACGGTTGTTGGTCACGTCCTGGCAATTGTCGAACCGCAATAACACTATATTCAGATAGAGATGTTCAAGCCTTTTTTAAAAGGAAGTCTGAGTAAATTTCCTAAAAAAACTTTTATAAAACCTTGATTAAACTTATAGGGTTGTATCTTGTAAATTAAGAAATAAAAACAATGAAATACTCAATAATCATCTTCTTTGTAGGTTTTGTTTCATTCGGACAAGATTTAAATTACAAAATTGAATCCTACCTTAATCAAGATTTAAACATGAATAAAAAAGCCCCAAATACCCATTATATTGGAAATGCATGGTTAAAAAGGCTAATCCTAGCGGATAATGATTTTGATTATAATTTAACTCAGGCTACCTTTCAGGCAGACTCAACTTTAGATTGGCATAAACATTCTACCGGTCAGGTATTGATCATTATTGATGGCGAAGGATACTACCAAGAAAGAGGAAAAGAAGTTGTCATTCTAAAAAAAGGAGATATTATAAAATGTGATAAAAATGTAGAACATTGGCATAGCTCTACTCCAAATACAGATGTTTCCTACATTGCCATTTATGGAGATAGTGAAACGATTTGGACGGAAAAACTCTCAAAAAAAAGGTATGATGAAATACACCCTTCAAATCATTGATACATCCTCCAATGAATTTAGTGAATTCTAAACCTCTCTAATCGCTTTTTAATTAATTTAAATCTCCATATCAATAAAAAAAATAATTCTACTATTACTCTTTTTTCCACTCCTATCTTCTGGGCAATCTTTTGAATTAACCAACGGTCAAAGTATGTGCATGATCGGCAAAGGCAAGGATCAAGATGCAACGATTAACCCCTATGCTGATGAAGATTTCTCATATGCTTTAGTAGAAAATATTGGCTCTATTAAATTCCAGATTAGAATAGAATCAATTGAAAAAGATTTAAAACAATTTTTAATAAAACCCAATGATAAGGTTGTGATAAAGCTTTTTAGAAATAATATTTTATATCTAGATGCATTAACATTAGAAAAAGCAACGGCAAGAATAAAATACACACTAGACGAAAATGAACTACCGCCACCTCCAGTAGACGACCTCTAAATCATCGATAATCCTCTTCATTAAGTTCAGGAATTTCAAATCCCCCTTAAACAGGGTAAACTAACCTGATAATCAAATGTTCCATTATTTCTTGTGACCTGATAATACTGCCCAATTTTTTATATTTTTTCAGTTCTAAGATGAAGAAAAGGTTCCATCTTAGCGCTCAATCCAACATCAGGATTAAAAAGAATTTTGAATCGTCTCAAAACTTGATAAGACTATTTTTTTAAATGTTCATGGATTAAGGCGTTATGTTTAACATAAACATTGAGATAAAATTTACGAAGAGAAAAAAAAATAACATCTCAATCCATTGACATCATTGACTTAACCCAAGATTTCCTTACAGTGGTTTTGGAGGTAGTTGGTAAGGAAAAGCATAAAATGCGATGGGAATTTATACAATTCTTTTTACCTTAGAATCGTTATTAAACATAAAACAATTTAAATGGATGTTTCAAAAAACATAAAAAAAGTTAGAGCTCATGATGCCATTTGTGGAGTATTATACCTTGTAAGTGTTGGATTAACGATTCAATCTGGAAATTTAGACTTTCTATATATTGCTGTCGGTGTAGGAATTTTACAAGTGATAAGCCCTATCACAAAGTTTTGCCCGGTGTATTTTACCCTCAATAAGCTGATGTCGGATACAGACCCTATGCAAAACGGAAAGTAAAAAGGGGAAGCCCTACCTCCTTCATTTTATTGCAGAGTTTTTTTTTATAATATCAACATATCCTCTTTTATGAATTCTGAGATTTTTAACACTCAAGAATCTTTTAAAGGAGGGCTGTGATTCATCATAAATCAATTCAAATGAAAAAAATAGTACTCTTATTACTAATAAGCGGATCCCTGCTTTCATGTAATCAAAATCAAAATCAAATTGACCAAGGAATGGCGTTGTTTAATCAAAATGCAAAGCGGGTCCATGAATTATTTAATGCTTTAGAAAATGAAGATTTAAATACTGCTGCTTCTTTTTTCTCAGAAGATGTTAAATTTAATCAACCTGCATATGAGGGGAAAGAATGGGATAAAGAAGGAATATTACAAAACTACAACGGTTTCTTTCAACTTTTAAATAACATAAAAGCGAATGACAGGGATTTTTATCCAGGTGTGGATGCCAAATTCATTCCTGATGGAGCTGTACGCGCCTATGTAAAATGGACTGCCGATCTAGAAGGTAATCCTATGGAGGGAATTAAAGCCTATGAAGTATTCGTGTTTGATGAGAACAACAAGATCATCCAAGTCGATGAGTATATGGATGTCTCAGGAATGCTGAATAAAATTGGCGCGCTATCTTCGAAATAGTAAATCCTGCATACAAAAATTAGCTACCCTCCCTTATGGAGGTTTTTTTTTTACAAAAATTTGTTTCATATAAAATCGACGCATCTCTCAAAATTATTTTTAAAATCATCGCTAGTGTAACGTTCTAAAATCATTATTCCTTGTTTAAGTATAAAAAAATGATCGATGACCTAATATCTTGCCAAAAGGCAAGTAATCACTGCCCCTTCCACATACTAAAAATTCCTGATTTTGATTGATTAAATGTGGTGTAAGCTTAAAAAAGTATGATTTTTTATGAAAATTTGAATTTTTTAACAAAATATTAAGGATAATACAAAAAAGTTACTTAATATTACAGTTGACTACATTATATAGTCAATAATTAAACTATAATATTTAAACTAAACTAACGATGAAAAAAAAGTTATTTAAACAGATTCTTGTTGCATTCACAGTGTTGTTTGCTACCGGGATCTATGCTCAAAATGTCACAGGCCTTGTGACGAGCGATGATGGTCCACTTCCAGGCGCTACCGTTTTGGTTCAAGGGACAAACAACTTTGCCTCAACAGATTTTGATGGAAATTTTTCTGTAGAAGCTGCTCAAGGTGACATTTTAATTGTTTCTTTTGTTGGGTACCAAACACAAGAGGTCGCTGTTGATGGAGATCAACTTACGATCAACTTAGCACTGGGTAATCTTTTGCAAGAAGTTATTGTAACAACAGGTTATGGAACACAATCCAAGAGAGATATTACTGGTGCAGTATCTACCATTGACGCGGAAGAGCTTACTTCTGTGCCAGCAACTACTTTTGCACAACAGATGCAAGGTAGAGCTTCTGGTATCTCTGTAGTAAGTGATGCAACTCCTGGAGGGGAAGCAACCGTGCGTATTCGTGGATTTGGAACCACTGGAAATAACAACCCATTATATGTTATTGATGGAGTTCCTACAGAATCTCAAGGAAACTTAAACCCACAGGATATTGAGTCTTTTCAAATCTTGAAAGACGCCTCAGCAGCTTCGATCTACGGATCCCGTGCTGCGAATGGGGTAATTATCATTACCACTAAAAGAGGTAAAGTAGGTGCTTCAAAAATTAGCTACAGCTCTTACATGGGATGGCAAACTGCCGCTAACGATGTGGACGCTCTTGATGCAAGAGGTTTGGGAGAATACCTTTATTTAGCAGATTACTATGCAGGTAAAACGCCTTCGCATGGTCAGTATGGATTTAGTGGAACTCCTGAAAACCCTCAGATTTCTATTCCTAACTATGTATTCCCTAGTGGAGCAGCATCTGTTGATGAAAGCTTATACTCTTTAACAGAGTCTAATATTTATGCGATCACAAAATCGGCCGATACAAACTGGTGGGAATTAATGACACAGGACAATGCGCCAATCAGTCAGCACTCTATTGATGCAAGTGGGGCTACAGAAACTTCTCAGTATGCATTCAACGCAACTTTCTTTAGTCAAGATGCCGTTATAAAGTACCAAGGGTATAAAAGAGCGACAATCCGTTTAAACTCTTCTACAAAAACATTAGGAGATCGTTTAGAAATTGGAGAAAACTTTACACTTTCTTTAGATAACAGATTTGGTGGATTTGGAAATGACGGTGAGCAAAATGCCGTATCTGGGGCTTATAAGCACCATCCTTTATTACCAAACTACGATATCGCAGGAAATTTTGCGGGAAGTAGAGGTTTGAACTTAGGGAATAACTATAACCCTTATGCATCTCAGTCTAGAAATCAAGATGACCGTACACGAAGAAGTAGAGCCTTTGGAAATGTATATGCACAGCTTACTATAGCAAAAGATTTTAAATTCAAATCTAGTTTTGGTATTAACTTAACTACAGGTCAAAGAAAAAATATCGGAAGACCTCAGCCAGAATATGTTGAAGGAAACTTTATCAATAGCCAAGAAAGTGCAACTAATTGGGATTATGAATGGACTTGGACCAACACCCTTTCTTGGGCAAAAGTACTCAACGATGTTCATGATGTTAGTGCTTATGTAGGAGTAGAAGCAATCCAAGGATTTGGAGAATATTTTGGTGCATCTAGACAAAGATTTCCATTCCAATCAACGAATATTATCTCTTATCTAGATTTAGGAAACCAAGGTACAGCAGGTAACTTCGGTAACATTTCTAAAGACTTTTCATTATGGTCTCAGTTTGTTCAAGCAAACTACCAGTATGATGGAAAATACTTAGCACAGGTTACAGTACGTAATGATGCCTCTTCAAGGTTCAAATCAGCAACGAACAGTGCGGTATTCCCTGCATTTAGTTTAGGATGGAGAATGTCTGAAGAAGACTTTATGTCTGGAATCAGCTTTATCGATGATTTAAAATTCAGATACGGTTGGGGTAAAACAGGAAACCAGTCTATTGGAGACTACAATGCTTATACACAGTTTAGATCTTCTTCTTATAACTCTGGTTACCCAATCGATGGAAGCAATTCTTCTGCAACTCTAGGATATGATCCTTCTCAATTTGGAAATCCAAATGCGAAGTGGGAGGCTACTGTATCTAACAACTTCGGTTTTGATGCAACTTTATTCGACCGAGCGGTCTCAGTAGAATTTGACCTTTGGAACAGAACAACTTCTGACTTACTCTTAACAGTACCTGTAGTATATTCAGCTGGAGATGCTGGAGCACCTGCTGTAAATGTTGGTGAGATGTACAACGAAGGAATTGATTTTGCGATAGATTGGACAAAAGATTTAGGTGAGTTACAATTAACACTTGGAGGTAACATTTCTTCTTACCGTAACGAGGTTAAAAAACTTGATGAATTTGACACACCTATTTTTGGATCAAACAGAAGGGTTCCTGCACTGACAAGAACTGCTGTAGGAGATCCAATCTCTTCTATCTATGGATTCGAAGTTCTTGGGATCTTCCAATCACAATCAGAAGCTGACGCTTGGGCTCCTTATGGAACTACAGGATACAATGCTCCTGGTAAATTCAAGTATGCTGACATAAACAATGATGGAGAAATTAACGATGATGACAGAACAATCATTGGTAATCCTCACCCTGATTTTGTATACGGAATCAACTTGAATCTAGCGTACAGAAACTTCAACCTAAACATCTTCGGAAACGGAGTTCAAGGGAACGATGTATATAACTACGTAAGATACTTTGCTGACTTTAACACCTTCCAAGGAAACCGTTCGACTAGAGCGTTAACAGAAGCATGGCAACCTAGCAATCCATCGGCTCCAAGAGCACAGTGGACTGCTGCGAATCCAAATGCGACTTCTCCTATCATGGATGCAAATGATCAGATCAGTAGTAGAACTTCTTCTTATTTAATTGAAGACGCTTCTTACTTCAGATTAAGAAACATTCAATTGACTTATAGTTTTGATGATGCAATCAACACTGCTTTAGGAATTAGTGGAGGTCAGATTTACTTACAAGGACAGAACTTGTTCACAATCACAAACTATTCTGGTTTGAATCCTGAGATACAAACTGGTAATGATATTCAATTAGGATATGACGGAGGATTTATGCCTGTGTCTAAAACACTTATTGTTGGATTGAATATATCCTTATTTTAATTTATAAACTTTAATAAATATGAAAAATCTAAAAACGTTATTTGTAGCTTCATTTGCAATATTTGCATTTACTGTTGCATGTGATGATGAGTTTTTGACGAAAGAGCCACAAGCGTCTCTTTCAGGACCTGCATTAGCTAATGCAGATGGAGTAGAAGGAAAATTGATTTCTGCATACAGTACCCTTAGTGGATACGGTATGGATGGTGGTGGTACTTGGTACTACTCTACTTGGGCTTGGATCTTTGGATCGATCTCTTCAGATGATGCGCTTAAAGGAACGGATGCTGGGGATCAACCAGAACACTCGTTTATTGAGACCTATGACTTTAACACTTTTAACGTACACAACCGCGATAAGTGGCGCTCAGGTTACTGGGGGGCAGCTCGTGCGAATGATGTTATTTTAAGTGCTGAAGAAACAGAAGATCTAGCTGCAACAAGAAAAGCAGAAATCATTGGAGAGGCTAAATTCATTAGAGGATGGCAACACTTTGAAATGCAGAAGATGTATCGTACACCTAAGTATGTAGGTAGTGAAAACTTCAGCCTTGATAATTTGGATGCTTCAAAAGTTCCAAACACTGGAAAGATTTGGTCTCAAATTGAGCAAGACTTTTCTGATGCAGCAGCGGCACTTCCAGCGGTTCAATCTCAAGTAGGTCGAGCGACAAGTTGGGCAGCTAAAGCTTATCTTGCGAAAGCAAAGATTTTCCAAAGCGATTGGGCAGGTGCAGAGTCTATTTTAATGGACATCATTAACAATGGTCCATTTGAATTGGCTGCTAAATTTGAAGATAACTATCTAGTTGCAACACGTAACAATTCAGAATCTATTTTCGAGATTCAGTATGCGGTTTCTAGTGCTGATGCCAATGCTTCAAATGCAGAAATCGGGTTGGCACACCCTTACATTGCTCCTTGGGGATGTTGTGGATTCCTTCAAGCGCCTCAGGATTTAGTTGACTTTTTCCAAACAGATGCTAATGGACTTCCTTTATTGGACGAATCTTGGAAAACAAATCACATCACAAATCCAACAGGTGCTAACATTGGAGAACCAATTGGTAATCCTTCTGTAGATCCTCGTTTAGACCATACAGTAGGTCGTCCTGGGCAACTCTACAAGAGATTCCACATCATGCAAGTTGATTACATTCGTGATTTAACTTATGCAGGTCCTTACTTCTCTAAAAAACACGTTGCTGAACCCGAAGGACAGGGTATTGGTGGATGGGGTAACCTAACCGCAAATAACTTCAGAATCATGAGATTAGGACACGTAATTTTATGGGCTGCAGAAGCAAAAGTTGAATTAGGTAAATTAGAAGAAGCTAGAGCTCTTGTAAATAGGTTAAGAGCTAGAGCAGCGAATCCAGAAGGATTTAATCCTGGTGCTACTCAAGGTGCTACGCGTCCTGAGTATACCCTAACAGGAGAAGCAGGTGCTAATTACAACATCGGTGAATACACAGCTGCATGGACAGACACAGCAACTGCTAGAAGAGCAGTACGTTATGAAACTCGTCTGGAAACAGCTATGGAAGGAAATCGTTTCTTCGATCTTCAGAGATGGGGAGTTCAAGCGGAAGTACTTAATGATTATCTTTCAAGAGAATCTGAATACAGAGTTTATCTTAAAGGGAAGACGTTTACTTCTCCTAAAAATCAATTCTACCCAATCCCAACCTATGCGATTGATAGATCTTTCTTAGATGGATCACCAAGTTTAACACAGGATCCGAATTACTAGATCCTAATTATTGTGTAATTTAAAACCGTGGAGTATATTTACTCCACGGTTTTTTTTTAAAAGAAGATTATATGATTGAACGGATAAACCTATACCTAATACTATTTTTTTTACTAATTTTTCAGTCCTGCTCAAAAAAAAATGAACCCCTGTTTCGTCTTCTTAATTCAGAAACAACCCAAATAAACTTCGAAAATACCATAACCGAAACCAGTGATTTTAACATCCTCACAAACGAATATATTTTTAATGGAGGAGGAGTTGCCGTTTCAGATTTCAATCAAGATGGTCTTCCCGACTTGTTTTTTACAGGAAATATGGTTTCCAATAAACTCTACTTAAATCAGGGAAATCTAAAATTTAAAGACATTACTGATGAGGCAAATTTAAATAGTTCAAATTTTTGGTCTACAGGCGTTGCAATCGCCGATGTAAATGAAGATGGATTAATGGATATTTATGTTTGTGGGGCGATGCATAAGTCCAATCGTACCAATAAACTTTATATTAACAAGGGTTATAATCAGGAGGGTAAGCCCGTTTTCACAGAACAAGCTGAATCGTTTGGCATAGCTGATAAGGGAAATAGTATGGGAGCAACATTTCTAGATTATGATCAAGATGGAGATTTAGACCTCTACGTATTAAACAACGAACAAAGTGAAACCTTGCCCACCACCTATAGAAAAAAAATTAAAGATGGTTCCGCAATAAGTAATGATCGTTTATATCAAAACCAAGGGAACGGTACTTTTTTAGATGTAACGATTCAAGCAGGCATCACAATTGAAGGCTTTGGATTAAGTGTTACTCCTTTAGATGTAAATAAAGACAACTATGTTGATTTATACATTACAAATGATTATCTCACAAACGATCTACTCTATATTAATCAGCAAGATGGAACCTTTAAAAATCAAATTGACGAAAAGGTGTTACATCAGAGTAAGTTCTCAATGGGCTCAGATGCAGCCGACTTTGACAATGATGGGTTTACCGATATAATCACCTTAGATATGCTAGGGGAATCACATCAAAGACGAAAAACAACAATTGCTAAAAGCTCTTTTTTTCAAAATACGCTCAATGAAAAGTGGGGATATCAAGATCAGCATATGCGAAATATGCTTTTTAAAAACAATGGAAATGAATTTCCTTTTTCTGAAATAGGACAATTTTCAGGCATCTATCAAACAGATTGGAGTTGGGCACCGTTATTCTTTGATGTAGATTTTGATGGTCATAAAGATTTATTGATTACAAACGGATTTCCCAGAGATATCACAGACATGGATTTTGCAAATTATAAGTTAAATGCAGGTCCCTATGCATCCATATCCACTCTTTTAAAATCCATCCCTATTGTAAAAATCCCTAACTATGCATTTAACAACCTAGGAGAATTAAAATTTAAAGAAAAAGCAGAAGATTGGGGATTAAAAATTCCCTCTTTTTCAAACGGAGCCATTCTTAGTGATTTAGATCTAGACGGAGATTTGGATTATGTAGTTAATAACATAAATGATAATGCTTTTGTGTTTGAAAACACGCTATTATCAAAAGAACAAAAACCCAATTATATTCAACTAGAACTTAAGGGAACTCAAAAAAATCCCAATGCTTTGGGAGCAAAAGTAGTATTGCGAATGAATGACGGTGAAATTCAATTCCAAGAACAACAGCTAACAAGAGGGTATATGTCTTCCGTAGACCCAGTTCTGTACTTTGGTCTCGGAAACTCTAAAAAAGTGGATGCCATCGAGGTCTTGTGGCCTAATGGCTTATTTAGTGAAATTCAGAATCCTGAATTAAATCAAAAACTTTCACTCAATCAGAGGGATGCTGTTCCAGCTGAACAGATTACTTTTCCACTGAAAGAATGCGAAACCGCATACACCTATCAAGAAGTTGCCTCAAAATACAATATTCAATATATTCATCAAGAGCGAAACGTTCAGGACTTTTTTAACCAAAGACTCATTCCACACAAACTATCACAAAATGGTCCTTCTTTGGCTGTTGGAGACATGAATGGAGACGGGATTGAGGATTTTATTATTGCCAGTTCTACCGATTTTTCACCCATGCTTTATTTTCAAACGAAACAAGATAAATTTAAGGAAAAAGCACTGTTTACATCTGAAAAAGATAGAGCTTATGAAATCGAAAGTATCGCATTATTTGATGCCGACCAAGATGATGATTTAGATCTTTACCTCGTTTCAGGTGGCAATGTAGAATCTTCAGGAAAAGCCCTAAATGAGGATCGACTCCTCTTAAATGATGGCAAAGGAAATTTCAATCCAGTGGCTGGAGCACTCCCTCTACTCTATTCGAATGGATCCGTGGTAAGGCCCTTTGATTATGATAATGACGGTGACCTTGATTTATTTGTTGGAGGAAGAAATAAACCCAACGCATTCCCTCTGGCCGATTCGAGTTTTTTACTTGAAAATAATCAAGGAAAATTCAAAACGGTGAGCTTAGATTTTTTCCCTCAATTAAAGAATATCGGAATGGTGAATGATGCTCAATGGGGAGATCTCAATCAAGATGGAAGAGCAGATTTAGTTATTGTAGGAGAATACACTGGAATTCAGGTCTTCTATAACCTCCCAGAGGGATTTGTAGCGGATTCATCGTCCCTAAAAGAAACTACTGGACTCTGGAGAACAATTACGATTTTAGACGTCGATCAAGATGGCGATCAAGACCTATTGGTGGGTAATCTTGGGAAAAATAATATGTTTTCGATAACAGAAGATGCCCCCTTAATCATCTCAACCCAAGATATTGATCAAAATGGAAGTGTAGATCCCATGATGTTTTGTAATCAATTAAGTGCAAAGGGAAATTGGGAAATGTTTCCAACCCAATTCTGGGATAATCTGGTCCAACAAAGTCCCGTTTACCGCAAGGAATTTAATACTTATGCCGCTTTTTCTGAAGCAAATTTACAGTATTACTTGGACAAAAATATAATTGATGCAACAAGTATGCTAGATGCTAAATACGATGCGTCTATCTGGATAGAAAACCTTGGAGAAGGCAACTTCAACCTTCATGAGTTACCCGATCCCCTCCAATGGGGTCCTATCAATGATTTTTTGGTCGTGCAATCGGAGAAAGAATTACGAATCTATGTGGTTGGAAATGATTTTGGGGGTACACCCTTTGAAGGAAATTTTGATGCTTTCCAAGGAGGGATTATGACCTTTGACGGAGAAATCAAATTTAAAAGTCCGCAAGAATCTGGTTTTTATGCCTTTGGTGATGCTCGTGATTTAGATAAAGTCCGTTTGAACAATGGAACGCAATTGATTTTAGTTTCTCAAAATGGTCAAAAACTCTTGGTGTTTGAGCAAAATTAAATTCCATTGTATCAGCTAAAACTAATTTTATAGGAGCGTAGTAGAGGAAAGGTGAAAATTCAACTGATCTTTACTCTTTCTTCTCATCACAATTAGACTGTAAGTATCGTATTTCTTAAAATAACCTTCATTTCATGAGCGTGAGCGTTCATGGCTCGGTATTCAACACTTTCAAAAGTTAAAAATGTAAGTAAAATCAGAAGAAATAATTTCTGTTAAACCGAATCGAGGTTATTCTCATTCAAATGTTTATCTTAACAGCTTAAAGCACTATATAGTCAATAATAGATAGCGCTTTAAGTGCAGACCTATATTTAAAAACAATGCGTTACCATTAGAAGCAAATGATATGCTAATCATTTTTAAACATTTAGTTACTAACAGGCTTGCAGTGCGCACCCTACTCCTCGTTTGGGTACTGTCCTGTACTATGTTTTCCTGTAATTCTTACAACAGTGAATTTGTAGAAATTGAGCCAATTGCAACGCATTCTAATGGAATGGAATACATAGGGATGCAAAGCTGTGTTGAATGTCATCAGGATATCGTAGAATCGCATAAAAATACCTCTCATTATAAAACTTCATTTGAAACTGCTGCAAGTGCATTTGATTCAATTTTAAAGACTCAGCCAAATGAAATCAATCTGAAAGATGGGACCAAAATAGTAATCAATAAAAAAGGAAATAAACTTTTTCAAGATTTCTATGTGTTAGACAATCCAACTCCGGTATACCACACTCCCATGGACATTACCATTGGATCCGGATTTAGAGGGCAATCATTTTTATATTGGAATGAGGATCGATTATTTCAAAATCAGGCTTCTATAATTGGATCTATGGAGGGATGGATCAACAGTCCAGGCTATGCTTCGCGAATGAACAATACCAGACCTGTAGTACCCAGATGCATGGAATGTCACAGTACGTACACTGCCCCTATTGAATCAAGCACCAACCGTGTTTCGAATGAATACGATATCAATAATGTTTTGTTGGGAATTGATTGTCAGCGATGTCACGGAGAAGTCAAGGAGCATGTTGTTTTTCATAAAAAAAATCCCGAAGAAAAAGTGGGTCAACATATATTGAAGTACAGTGAATTGACTCAAAAACAAAAAATTGATGCCTGTGCCTTGTGTCATTCTGGGTTTCGCCAACCTGCATGGGATCCAGAAAAGAGAAAGTTTATCCCCAGCTTTTCCTATCAAGTAGGTGATGCATTAGACGATTTTTTAATCAAAAATAATAGGGGTTCCAAAGATAACTCAGACCCCGAAATTCATGCAAATCAAATCAAGCTTTTAACAGACTCCAAATGCTTTAAAATGTCTGAAAATATGGACTGTGCCACTTGTCATGACCCCCATAAACAAGAAAGAGGTGACTTTCAAAACTTTAGCCTAAAATGCATTAGTTGTCATCAAAGTCAAGAACATTCTCCTAAAACATTGAATTTAGCCAACGCCAATTTTAATGATTGTGCATCTTGTCATATGCCCTTTGTTGATAGTAAAGCAATGAAAATAGATCTTAATTTAAAAGAATTAACCCCTGTTCGTATTCGAAATCATTTCATTAGTATTTATCCTGATGAAAATAGTTTACCCTAGATTTTTTGAACACGGCACCCTCCTCCAAATGAAATTCAACGAGAAATCCAATCACCCTTTAAAGTGAGCAAAATAGGATATCCCAGCTCGGAAAATAATATCACACATCTAAATAAACAAGATAAAATTCAATCGCTTAAAGAATTTTTAAAGGGATGTATTATATTAGAGGTGAATAATTTATAACTCGATTAAAATGAAATATTGCGCTCTTCTAATCCTATTTTTTATTTGCAATCATGTAAACGCACAGGACTTTAATTTATATGAAAAAGAGACTTTCGTCTATGAAACGGATACGCTTTACTACAGGATCTTAAAACCCGCTAATTTCGACCCTAACAAAACGTATCCCGTTCATTTATTTTTACATGGAGCAGGGGAAAGAGGAAAGGATAACGTTTCTCAACTAACTCATGGAGGGAAATTATTTTTAAAAAAAGAAAATAGAGAAAAATATAACTCCTGGGTAATTTTCCCTCAATGCTCAAAAAATGACAGATGGCCCAGTTTATTGGCTGATCAGTGGAATAAAACTTTCAGTAATGAAATTAAAAAACCCAATAAAAGCTTAGGACTTGTAATAAAGCTCATGGATTCGTTTGTAAAACAAAGTCATGTTGATAAACAAAAGGTATATATATCTGGATTATCAATGGGTGGAATGGGAACCTATGAAATGTTATATAGAAGACCCAACATGTTCGCCGCGGCTACCCCAATCTGTGGAAATGGAATTACACAGTTAGCCAACAAATTTGCCCAAAAAACGCCTGTTTGGATTTTTCATGGTTCCAATGATAACGTAGTTAGCCCTAAACATTCACTCAATATGGCAAAGGCAATCATTGCATCAGGCGGAAGCCCAAAAATGACTCTATATGAAAATGTTTCCCATAACAGTTGGGATAGTGCATTTGATGAAGAAGATTTTTTAGAATGGATTCACTCAAAAGCTAAAAAACAATAAAATTTTATCCTTTCATTTCAAACCACAGGCAATGAACAGGGTCTCCAATATGTTGTTGAGTTGGCTTGGGTCTCCCTTTACAGCAAATTAAGAACCCTAGTTAGCCCATCTCACAAAGTCTCTAAATTGCTCTATTTTTTGGCTTTTTATCTGGTATTCTTCCCTGATTCCCTATTCCGTCAAAATCACTTGAATCATACGAATTCATATTCTCCTTACGTTGAATCTTATGCTGCTTTCTGATAATACTCAATAGAAAATAGACGTAAATAATAAAAATAATTAGCCCAACGAAAAACATAATTTGATTATTCATAGCTTAGAATTTTTATCATCATTTCTTCTTTGTCTAATCACAAAGGCAAAGGCAAGAATCGTTACCGGCCAGAGACCGACATAAATTCCATCCAATTGGTTTCCTGTAAACCATAAATATATTGAATAAAGAAAGCTTATAAAAGCGAGTATTACAGGATAGTATTTTTCTAAAAAAATCATTTTTTTTATGTAAGTTACTAAAATTAAACAGATTAGTGTTTCAAACCCACAATAAATGATTTCTAAGAAGAAAAGGATTAGTTCTTTGGTTGGAATCTTTCTATGTTTGTTCTTTATTAACTATAAATTCATTTCAATGAAAAAAAATATACTATTAGCCCTATTTTCAATCGCTATTCTCTCTTGTCAAAACCCAAAAGAGAAAGAAACAAGTCAAGACAATAACAAGGTAATTATTGGCTATGATATCACTGAGGGGAAAAAAACACCGCTCTTCTCCGGAGATATGATGACTGTCGACATTTGGGAAAAATATATCAAAGCACATAACGAGAGAGACATTGAAACAATTAAAGGCTTAAATGCTGAAAATGATTTCAAAGTATATGATCCCATGGGAGGCGTAATCGAAGGCTCTGAAGCTCATATCGCTTTTTTAAACGATTGGTTTACCAATGGGGCTGATCCCAAATGGACAACTAAATTTTTAATCGCTAATGAATTCACTTCGAAAGACGGTAAATTAAAACAATGGATAACCTCGGGGCATATTGTAAGCTTCAACCTAGATGGTGTTCCAATGAAAGTGAATCAAGTTCATGACGCATTAATTGTAAATGGAAAAGTTCAAGAGTTTACTGTAAATGAAAGAGTCATAAAAGAATAGTTTTTTCAGGACAGCAGACATCAAATAGCATCACAAATTAATTTTTGTGGTGCTTTTTTGCCTTGGGTAATTTATTATTTGAAAAATAGTTGTTGAAAAGACTTTAAAGCTAAAGAAATATAGAGAACCACAATAGGTTTGAATTCTATACCATCAGAACCAATAACTTTATCTTTTGTAACTGAAATTTATACTACTAGAAAGAGAAAATAGCTTGATTAGCCTTTCCAAGTACCTCCATATCGATAGTCCTCGTTATCTCTTCTAACCTCAATGGCACAATCATTACATAAAAAGACCCATTTTTTATCCGGTTTATATTGAACTCGATACATCATTCTAAATTTATTTTTACATTTCTCACATTCCTTTTTCTTCATTAATTTTTTGCTTTATTTTTTGCTTTATTTTTTGAAAATATAATCAAAAATGTGGCAATTGTTTTCATTTTAACAATTAACTTATCACCTCTTATAAATAGTGGGTTTAAAACCAATGAAAAAGCATCTTTTACACCCCTTTTCTTTTAAACGATTTTTAAAACAAAAACAATCTTTATCTGTGGAAATAGAAGTACAGGATAAAGAGAATTGAAGATCGCTTTCATAAAGACTGAAATACCAGGGTGTAAAGACGTCAAATTGAAAAAGATTGAATCTGTTTTTAAAACTCTTAAAGATTGCTTAAATCTTTATATCTTAGAACTATTATTCACCATAAATCAATTTAAAATGAAAGTCAAAATTTTTTCCACCTTGTTGATCATGATAGCTAGTTTTGCTTATTCACAAAACTATTATATGTATGATTTTAGAAATGTTCCCTCAGACGAAATGTCCGTTATGATGGAAAATGAAGAGCATTTTTGGAGTAAAGTAGCTCAAGATCAAATTAAAAAAGGAAATATGACGGGCTGGGCAATGCTCGAACGCATGGGGGGAAGCGCAGACGAACCTAATATTCTGTTTTATATAGGAGCAGGAAGTAAAAAAAATATTGACCAATTAGGAGCATCGTTTGGAGAGGGATCGCAAAATGTAATGTCAAAGATGGGTGAGGACGCAGCTGTTTTTATAAATCGAGCATTGAATATTGATTCCAGAAGAGTTGGCCAAGTTATCCTAAATAGGACTCACACTGAATTTGATACAGACTGGGATCATCATAATTATGTAAAAACTAATTTTTCTAAAGTCACTGACATGAATAAAATGAATGAACTTCAAGGAAAAGTTTGGGGAAAATATATTAAAAAAATGATGGCTAAAGATGAAACTTCTCAGAAGCTCTGGTCTGCCTCCAATGTAGTTTCTCCTATGGGTAGTGGCTACAATTGGAACTATCTTACAATCGATACTTATATGACCTATAGTGACGCATTAGATGGAGGATGGAAAAATAGTCCAAAGATTCCTAATCTAAGTGAAATCAATAGCTTGATGGGAGGACAATTCTACAAACAAGTGATGTGGAAAGTTGTAATGTCAGTCAATAGTAAGGGAGAATTCAAAAAACATTAACATATTGACTTATTTTAAAATAATCAACCCTTACTGAGTGGAGGGTTTTTTGAATTGATTATTGAATCATTGTAGCGCTTGAATCCTACCCTAAGTTTACACTAGCCTAAACTACATTGATAAGTATTTGTATTTTTACAAAAAAAAATTCAAACTAGATGTTATGAAAAAAATTTTAATTCTGTTTTTATTAGTTCTAAGTTGTTCCCCTGAGGATGAGGATTCAACTTCAGAAACCCCATCCGCTGCTGATACAACTCCAGATGTTGAAATCCTAGATTATGACAACGATCCGATTTATAGCACCCTAAAACCAAAATTACTCCGCTCTTATTGGGATGCCTTTGTAAAGTCAGCTGCTCTATACGACGTGGATCTTACCTATATTGAAGATGTGACATTCGTTTCACAAGATCTTGGAGGAAATACCGCTGGGATAGCCAACGGCTCATGCGAAGATTATGTACTGATTTTGGTTGATGAAACCGTTTTCCGAAATCTGACTACGGGTGAACAAATATTCTTGATGTATCATGAGCTCGGTCATGATGTTTTCAATGCTTCTCATGATGGAGGTGGCTTGATGGCTCCCAATGTAAGGTCTGTAGAATACGATTTATTTCAAACCGAAATTAAAGATTTTTTTACTGGTACCGACTTTATTGAGTGGACAGATGAAGAATGTGAAGCTATTCGCGATGCCATAAAAAACAATAATTAATCCCCTGTAGAATTCAGTACCCTCTTCTTTGAAGAATTAGTCTCTCTCAGGAATAGCTTGTGTTTTCTTTCCAATAAATTATTTTAGAATAAATCCCTCCATTCAAAAAAAAGGGCTCCTAAAGGGAAATATCTTTAGCAATGAGATCAATAAATTTGATTTTAGATGAATTGATCCCTTTTAAATCGAAATCGTTAAGGATTGTGTTTGTTTTTTTGTAAATTTATTAAACAAAATATATGTCTGCAATGCGTCTCTTTTTTTTAAAACTACCTTTACTTATTACTCTCGTTTTCTTATTCAACACGCCGAACTCCGAAATTCAAAATTTTCAAGGAAAAGCATATTACTTTTCAAAATCAAGAATGGACCTTGGAACTTGGGGAGCCAGAATGAGTGAAGCACAGAAAAAACAAATCCAAAGTAGACTCAAAAACAGATTGGAAAAAACGTACATTTTGTCATTCAACAAAGAGGAATCGCTGTTTAAAGAAGAAGAAAAAGTAGATGCGATCTCAGGAGCTACAGATTCATGGGGAAGTAATTTTGCAAGAGGTGAACAATACAAAAATATCCGTTCAGAAGCCTTAGTTCAAGCCCAAGAATTTTATGGTAAACGATTTTTAGTAAAAGACAAACTCCAAGACATTGAATGGAAAATGGATTCCGAATCCAAACAAATTGGACAATACATCTGCTTTAAAGCAACTGCATCCATCCCCACTGACGAACTGAGTTGGTTTGACTTTTCCTGGGGTGATTTGGCACAAGCTGAAGAAAATGGTGAAAATCCAGAAGTAAAAATGACTGAGGTGGAAGCATGGTATACCTTACAAATCCCATTAAAACACGGTCCTGCTGAATATTGGGGCCTTCCCGGATTGATTCTTGAAGTAAGTGCGGATAAAACAACTATCCTATGCTCTGAAATCATAATCAATCCCAAAGAAAAAATAAGTATTGAAGCTCCTGACAAGGGAAAGGAAATAAATAAACAAGACTACAGAAGCACGGTTCAAGGAAAAATGCTTGAAATGAGAAATAATAGAGGAAGAAGAAGGGGCTAAGAATAGTATTACAAAACAATTCCACACAACGTTTTTATGAAAAAAAAGTGCTCCCTTTTTATAACATTTCTGGTGTACTTTATTTCTCATGGGCAAATCAAGCTGGAGGGCACGGTTAGGGACAGTCTTCAAAGCCCCCTAGAATCTGCTAGTTTGGTTGCGATAAATCAAAAAACAAAAAACCTAGAATCGTACATATTAACCGATGTAAACGGAAAGTATAAACTAAACCTCAACAAAAACACTAAGTATAAGATTCAGGTGAGTTATATAGGCCTCAGAACTATAGACGATAGTATCAGCACAAAAGAAGTTAGCATGCTTAAAAACTATACGTTACGCTCTGATATTGAATTAGACGAAGTCATCGTCAAAATGCCTGTAGTGGTCAGAGGAGATACATTAATTTACAATGCAGATTCTTTCAAAAATGGAACAGAAAGAAAATTAGAAGATATTATTGACAAGCTCCCGGGTGTTGAAATAAATGAGGAGGGTCAAATCGAAGTTGAAGGGAAAGTGGTAAATAAATTAATGGTAAATGGAAAAGATTTTTTCGATGGTGACACCAAAATTGGCACAAAAAATATCCCCTCAAATGCTGTAGATAAAATACAAGTTTTAAGAAACTATGCAGAAGTAGGTCAACTCAGTAGCGTTCGCAACAACCAAGATAATTTTGCAATCAATATAAAGCTTAAATCAGGGAAAGAAAGTTTTTGGTTTGGAGATGTTACAGCAGGAGCAGGAGATTCTCCCGATGACAAATTATACCTGTTACAACCCAAATTATTTTATTACAATCCCAAATACAGCATCAACTTTATTAGTGATGTAAATAATATAGGAGAGTTAGCCTTAACAAGAAGGGATATTCGTGGGTTTGGTGGTGGTTTTACTCGACCTAGTTCCCGAAGTGGAACAAGTATCAACTTAGCAGATAATAGTCTCAATTTCTTAACCTCCCAAAGAAATGCCTTAAAGATTGAAAATCAATTAGCCTCTGCAAACTTCAGTTATTCCCCAAAAAAGAGTTTGGACTTAAGTGGCTTTTTAATCTTTAACAGCAGTCAAATTCTATCCAATGAAATCAGTTTAGTACAATATACAAATCCAGACTTGGGAATCCCCAATGAACGAACAGAACAATCCAATACAGAACGCTCCAATCAAGGATTATTGAAACTCAGTGCCTCTTACAAGCCCAACTTTACAAATCAATTTGATTATGACATTCTCGCAAAAGTCGCTAACGACTCCCAAAAGCAAAACAACTTTTCTTCGGTACTTGGGGATACCAAACAGCTAGATGAAATTACACCTTACAATATCAATCAGAACTTTAGTTATTATTACACTCTGGATGAAGACAATATCTTTGCTTTTGAAGCCCAGCATGTCTTCAAAAATGAAAATCCCTTTTACAATGTTGAACTTGATAATGATCCTGAGGGCAATGACCCTTTTGATGTAACCGCTCAAGCAATAGGCCTCAATACGGTACTGAATAATTACAATATCGGTCAAGACAAACAAGTTCAATCCAATCAGTTGGATGCTAAATTGGATTATTACCATATAATCAATCCAAAAAGTAATATCAATTTTACATTAGGAACCATCCAAAGCTACCAACAATTCAATTCCAATATTTTTCAATTTATAAAGGCAGGACTACGGTTTGAACCAACTCCCCTGTTTAACGACGGACTTGCCATCAATGATATTACATACAACTTTAGCGATATTTATTTGGGTGTACATTATCGCTTTAGAAAGGGGAAATTTACAGTTACTCCTGGGTTCTCTGTTCATGCTTATGGTAATCGAAACATCCAATTTGGAGAAGAAATAAAGGATAGTTTCATCCGTCTTTTGCCTGATTTCGAAACTCGAATTCAGCTAAAAAAAGGAGAGTCTTTAACTTTGAATTACAATATGCGTAACCAATTTACAGATGTGACCCGATTAGCTCGAGGTTTATTGTTCAATAGTTACAATAGCCTTCAATATGGTGCCCCTGATCTTCAAAATGCATTATCGCATAATATAAGTTTACTGTACAGTAGCTTTAACTTATTTAACTACACGAATGTCTTTGCTCGAGTAGCCTATTCAAGTAATATTGATCAGATTCGAAATCTTACTGATTTTGAAAGTGTCATCCGTACAAATACTTTTTTTAATTCAAATTTTGCTGACGAAAATTTCAATGTTTCTGGACGCATTCAAAGAACCTTTGGTAAAGTCAGGACAAGCTTAAGCAGTCGTTTTAATTATAGTAAAATCAATCAATTCATTCAAGGACAACAATCATTAAATGAAGGATTCACCCAGTCTTATACTCCAGAAGTAAGAACCAATTTTAGAGTGGCTCCCAATATTAGACTCAGGTATCGTTACAGTATCACTAATAATAATCAAGGAAGTCGTGAGACTAAATTCATTACAAAAGCGCCTGCCGTAGAGTTTGATGCCTTCATAATAAATAAATTTACCTTCCGAACAAATTACAGTTATACTACCCAAAGCCAAGATATTGGAGAGGCACAATCTTTTCAAAATTGGGACGCTACTCTTTCGTACAGAAAAGACAAAGATGCCAAATGGGAATATGAAATGAAAGCTACCAACATTCTGAATATTGATTCTCAAATAAGAAATAATGCAAATAATTTGGCAGTATTTAGTTCCGAGACCTTCATACAGCCAAGGTTTATAACTTTTAGAGTTGTTTATCGTTTATAACTTTACAAACCTGTAAAGGGTATAAGTCTATAGATCCTTATCCTTGGGGTTACGACTTCTTTTAAGATCAATAAATAGGGAATAACATATTGTAAAAATTACAAACAAAAAAAGGATTCCTGTAGTGACGGACATTGTCTGCATTGCTTTCAGACCCCCGCCAAGTAATAACACTATCGCTACTGCTTCTGAAATTAGAATGTGATTGAGGATCAAATAGATATTCTTTTCAAATAAAAAATCTGTGAAATCAATCTATTGAAAAGGGATTTTACAGCTTAGAAAAATGAGTAGCATTCTTCCAATGATTGTAAAATCCCTTACTTTAAATTGGCGGTAGCCAACAACTATTCGTAAAAAGTAACTTTTCCCGTTTTGATGTCGTACATACCCCCAATAATTTTGATTTCATTTTGTGCTTCCATTTCAGCTAATACTTGGCTTTTTGCACGAATATTATCGATGGTCATCATTACATTTTTTGCTGCCACTTCATTAACAAAATCAATATTACCTGAATTTCTAAGGGCTTCATCTTTGGGCTCATCTACAGCAGCAACTGCAGGCTCAATTTTATTAATTAAAGCTGTTAAATTTCCAAGTCGCGCATGATCACAAGCCCCTTTTACAGCTCCACAAGCCGTATGTCCTAGGACAACTACCAATTTAGTTCCCGCCAATTTACATGCAAATTCCATACTACCCAGTATATCTTCATTGACAAAGTTTCCAGCAATTCTAACACTGAAAATATCTCCAATTCCTTGATCAAAAATTAATTCTGAAGATACTCTGGAGTCAATACAACTGAGAACAGTAGCATAAGGAAACTGTCCTGTACTTGTTTCCTCTACTTGTTGCAATAAATTCCGATTGTGTGGATTTTTACCCGTAAATCGTAAGTTCCCGTCTTTCAATTCTTGTAAGGAAGAATTGGGGGTCATTTGAGCTTGCATTTCTTTCGTTTGTGCTTTCATAATGTTACTTTTTAGTTAGTTAAAAATATTGAGGTTTGGGTTTTAGTAATAATTTTTTTAGTTCGAGTTTGTTCATTGAAATTCTCATTGACACAACAGATCAATTCTGTTATTATCAATATACTTTGAAATCGTTGAATCAATCATTTCATTTCATCGCTCTAGGCCGTTTTTTTTCTAAGTTTAAAAAACTGAATGAAACTTTCGGGATTTTCAACGGTTTGATCTACCGAAATTAATTTGATGTCAATATTCTTATTCCTCGCTTTTTCAGAAAAATCTTCAAGTATTTCTATGATATCATTGTCTAAATATTGCGTGTTTCGAACATCCAATTCTAAATATGTATCCCTTGGAAGACTATCCAATTCTTTTAAAATAGCACCTTTATTGAAAAATGTCACCTCCTCGGCTAAAGTCATTTTAATTTTGTGCTTTCCATTGCTCACATCCTCTATATGTAGAAAATGAGAATTCTGAAAACTCTTGATAAGAATAACAACGACTCCAACAGCAAGTCCTAATCCAATTCCAACTAATAGATCTGTAAAAACAATTCCTATCACCGTTACTGAAAAAGGGGCAAACTGTTTCCAACCCAATTTATACATTGTAAAAAACAACTTAGGTTTTGCTAAATTATATCCTACTAGAAGTAAAATTGAAGCTAAAACAGACAAGGGTATTTTGTTCAAAAGTGTAGGAATTAAAAGGATGGAAATCAATAACAGAAGACCATGAACAATTGCGGCTATTTTTGTTTTTCCTCCCGATTGAATATTTGCAGAACTTCGAACAATTACCTGGGTAACAGGGAGTCCTCCAATCAAACCGGACACGATATTCCCAACACCTTGTGCCAATAACTCTCTATTGGTGGGGGTTACTCTTTTAGCGGGATCCAATTTGTCCGTAGCTTCAACACACAATAAGGTTTCCAAACTGGCCACCAAGGCAATAGTAAAGGCAATTACCCAAATTTGAGGATTCGTAATCGCACTAAAATTTGGCAACATAAATTGTCCTAAAAATGAGCTTATATTTTCAGGTACAGGCACACTCACCAAGTGGTCCTTTGAGATCCCCCAAAACGCATTACCTTCTGTGGAAACAAAATAAATAATCCCTGCAACTACTGCAACTAGTGGACCTTGTATCAGTGTAAATAGTTTTCCCTTTTTGGAGAGTACAATTTTCCACAAGATAAGAATGAGTAGTCCTATCATTGCAATTAAAGTTGCTCCGGGGCTAATATAGTTTAACGTGTTAAAAATTTCTGAGAATGTATTTTCTCCATTTACTTGAAAAAAGGAAAAATCCCCTTCAGGGGTGGTATCATATCCAAAAAAATGAGGGATTTGCTTTAGAATTATAATAATTCCAATACCCGTTAACATTCCTTTAATCACTGATGAGGGGAAATAATACCCGATTATTCCTGCTTTGAGAAAGCCAAACAAAAGTTGGATTACCCCTCCCAATACAACCGCAAGAAGAAAGTTTTGATAGCCTCCAAGCGTTCCAATTGCCGTTAAAACAATTGCAGCTAAACCTGCAGCAGGACCACTGACACCAATTTGAGAGCCACTCAGTGCGCCTACGAGTATCCCCCCTACTATTCCT
>JAQWJV010000049.1 GCA_029248185.1 Flavobacteriaceae bacterium
TCTTCTCCTAGGGTTTCTGCCAAACGGCTTTTTACTTTCCCAAGAACGGGTGTTTTTGCAAAGACAAGTAGTAACGATTCCAATTGAAGTCTAAGTTTTAAACTTGAAAATACGGTTTAATTTAGACTTTGATTCCTTTCAAGGAATTAAAATCAGGCGAAGAGGCTGTTTAGATTTTACATGACTCAATACAATACACAAAAAACAACCCATTAGTTGTTTTTTACAAACGTTCTACAGCGATCATATTATTGTTAAAATTATTTCCAATGATGACAGACACCCGATAACGATTAATGGAATATAATTATATAATAGATCACCAAAATTCATTTATAGTAGGGTTTAATGATTGGATTTCGTTAAATAACCAACCTAATATAAGTTAAAATTTTGAATTTTAACCCTACCTATATACAATTTAATGTTCTTTATTTTTTTAAATAATTTTAAAATCAGTTCCCTTAGCCCAAAAAATTCTCTTAGGTTTGAGGAAGAAACCGAATCATTCAATAAGCTCTAAAACATGAAAACGAATTATTACCAAAGCCAAGATTTAAAGAAATTTAAAAACATCAGTGATTGGTCTCCTGAATTGGGAAAAAAATTTTTTGATTATTACAACAGTGTCTTTGAAGAAGGGGCATTAACGGCAAGAGAAAAATCTCTAATCGCACTGGCAGTAGCCCACACAGTGCAATGTCCATATTGTATTGATGCCTATACTCAGGAGGGGCTTCAGCGGGGAATTGACAAAGCTGAAATGATGGAGGCGGTTCATGTAGCAGGTGCCATCCGGGGAGGGGCTTCTTTGGTTCACGGAGTACAAATGATGGAAGGGTATAACAAACGTAGTATGTGATGCCTCAGAAATCATTAAAAGCCCAAAAAAGTATCCTGGCTTCCACTCAAAAACAGCTGGATTTATTGAGTAATGGAATTTTTGCTTCGGGAGAATTACCCCAATTTTCTGAACGGATTGCTGACCAAGGATCCTCCTCATTGCGACCTAAAAAATTAGAAATTTTACAAATGAATATAGGCTATATGTGCAATCAAGTATGTGCGCATTGTCATGTAGATGCAGGTCCTGACCGAAAAGAAATGATGACGCGTGCAACACTTGAAAAATGCCTTAAGCTCATTGAAACGACCGCTGTTCATACCTTAGATTTAACGGGCGGTGCCCCCGAAATGCATCCTGATTTTAGATGGTTTGTAGAACGAGCCGCGGCTTTGGGAGTCCAAGATTTCATCGTACGTTCTAACTTGACCATTATACGAGCCAATAAAAAGTATAATGACCTTCCACAATTTTTTAAAGCACATCACATTCATGTGGTTTCCTCTTTGCCTTTTTATAAAAAAGAGAAAACAGACCGACAACGTGGAGATGGTGTCTTTCAGAAGTCAATTGAAGCCATCCAAATGCTCAATGCTGTGGGCTATGGACAGCCCGATTCGGATTTACTCTTAGATTTGGTGTATAATCCCTCAGGCGCCTTTCTTCCTGGAGATCAACAAGCTTTAGAAAACGATTTTAAAAAAGCACTCAAGGCCGACTTTGATATAGATTTCAATCAACTCTTTACCATCACCAATATGCCCATTAGTCGATTTTTGGATTATTTAGTGGCCTCCGAAAATTATGAAGATTATATGTACGCTTTGGTAGAGGCATACAATCCAGCGGCTCTTGAAAATGTCATGTGCACCAATACGCTCTCCGTTCGATGGGATGGCTACCTCTACGACTGTGATTTCAATCAGATGTTAGATTTAAAAGTGGACAGTCCCGTTCAACATCTAGATGATTTTAATGAAGCACAACTCCAAGACCGAACAATCTGCATATCACAACATTGCTACGGTTGCACTGCAGGGGCAGGAAGTAGTTGTCAAGGAAGTGTGGTTTAATTGTGTTTCACCATATCCATCCGTATCCACCTCATATTCTGTCCAATACAACACGCTTGATTGTAGGAACACTTCCGCCACCCCGCTTTAGCAAAGGAGAATTAAATGATCAAGATGTCGATTTTTGTTACGGGAGCAGTAACGGAATGTTGTGGAAAATATGGGATCGTTTGTATGATCTTGATCTCGTTTTTGAAAATACTCATTTTGCCATTGAACAACGTAAAGCTTTTTTAAAACGAGAGCAAATCGGTATTTGTGATATCGTACATTCCGCCTATCGTGAAAAGATCGATGCTTCTGATTTAGGAATGCAACAGCCTGAATTACGTGATCTTTTAGGAGTATTGGAGCAACACCCTAAGATTAAGACGTTAATTTTTACGGGGGGAAATAGTAAAAACGGTCCAGAGTATTTTTTTAGAAAATTACTCAAAAAAGCCGAAATTACTTTGGACTGTCTCAATGACCACCCACCTCGAAAGCATCATTTTCACTGGGCAGGAAGAAGCATAGTTACGTTTAGTCTTACGGCGCCTTCGGGAGCAGCTAATCGTGCCATAGGATCTTTATCCGCCTATAAAGAAGCCAAAGAGCGAGATCCGAAATACACCCCCTTAGATTTTCGGATGGAACAGTATGGCAAGGTCTTCAAGGGAGAATATTAATCTCGAATCGACCGAACAAATTTCCCTATCTTATCCACACCTTTTTCCTCTAAAAATTTGATGAAAGCAGAACCAATAATCGCTCCACGCGAATGTAAACTTGCTGCCTGATAGGTTGCTGCATTACTAATTCCAAAGCCAACCACGGTAGGAGTCGTAAGGTTCATTTGGGCGATACGTTGAAAATAATCGGTTTGGGTATTACCAAAGGTACTTTGTGCCCCAGTAACGGCTGCACTGGACACCATATATATAAAACCGTTTGAGACTTGGTCGATATAGCGAATGCGATTCTCAGGAGTTTGTGGCGTGATGAGGAACATATTGTACAATCCGTGTTGGTCGAATAGGGTTTTGTATTGTTCGTGGTAGACATCGACGGGTAAATCGGGTATAATGAGTCCGTCAATACCTACTGCTGCACAGCGTGCGAGGAATTTTTCAATACCATATTGCATCATGGGATTGAAGTAGCCCATAAGGACTAGAGGAATATTAACATGCTCTCGGATGCCTTCCAATTGGGAAAACAATTTTTCGGTGGTCATACCATTGCGAAGGGCTTGGGTAGAACTCTCTTGGATGGTAGGACCATCAGCAAGGGGGTCAGAAAAAGGCAGTCCAATTTCCACCATATCCACTCCAGCGGCTTCTAGATTTTTTAATATGGGAACAGTGTCTTCCAGGTTTGGAAATCCTGCTGAAAAATAGAGGGACAATAATTTCTTGTCTTCTTTGAATTTTTGATCGATTCGATTCATTATAATTTAAAATAGTCTATATAAGTATCTAGGTCTTTGTCTCCTCGCCCAGAACAGTTAAATACAATAATTTCTTGAGGTCCAAACTTTCGTACATCGAGTGCTGCAAATGCATGAGCCGTTTCAATGGCAGGAATGATCCCCTCCATTTGTGAGAGTGTCAATCCCCAATCCATGGCTTCTTGATCTGGAATGGAGATGAATTCTGCTCGCCGGGTACGAAACAAATGCGCATGCATGGGACCTACACCCGGGTAGTCCAATCCAGCGGAAATGGAGTAGGGCTCAGTAATTTGTCCATCGGGAGTTTGCATCAGTAAGGTTTTACTTCCGTGAATAATCCCTTCTTTTCCGAGGGCTGAAGTGGCTGCACTCTCCCCGGAGTCGATTCCTTTTCCCGCAGCTTCGACTGCGATAATATTCACTCGTTCGTCGTTGAGGTAATGATAATAAAGTCCAGCGGCATTACTTCCTCCCCCCACACAGGCAATGACATGATCAGGATAATCACGCCCTTCCAGCTCTTGGAGTTGCCCCTTTGTTTCTTCACTAATAACCGATTGGAAACGTGCTACCATATCGGGATAAGGATGGGGTCCCACTACCGATCCAATGATATAATGGGTATTCACAGGATTGTTAATCCAATCTCGAATGGCTTCGTTGGTCGCATCTTTTAGGGTTTTACTTCCCGATTGAGCCGAACGTACTTCGGCTCCAAGCATTTTCATGCGTGCCACATTGGGCGCTTGACGTTTGATGTCCAGTTCCCCCATATAGACAATGCACTCAATTCCCATTAAGGCACAAACAGTTGCTGTAGCCACTCCGTGTTGACCTGCCCCTGTTTCCGCAATGATTCTTGTTTTTCCAAGGCGTTTTGCTAGTAAAATTTGTCCGATTGTGTTGTTTACTTTGTGCGCTCCGGTATGACAAAGATCCTCCCGCTTGAGATAAATTTTAGTATTATAGCGTTCAGATAAACGCTTGGCAAAATAGAGTGGAGTGGGACGTCCGACATACTCTTTAAGCAAAGCGTCAAATTCTTTTTTGAAGTCGGGCTCTGCAGTTATTTTTAAATAACTCTCGCGTAATTCGGCTACATTAGGGTATAGCATTTCGGGGATAAAAGCGCCTCCAAAATCGCCATAGTACCCTTTTTCATCTACATTATAATTCATACACTTCGTTTTTAAATTGTATTAGTGCTTCAATATTTTTTTGTGCTGGGGCGAGTTCAAATTTACTATTTACATCAATAGCATAAAGGGGTAAATCAGTATTTAATAAAGCTTTGATTTCCGCCAGATGTTCTTGTCCAATGCCTCCGCTGAGAAAGAACGGTTTGGTAGAAGGATAATCAGAAAGGATGCTCCAGTCAAAACCATAGCCATTGCCCCCTGGCAATTCTCCTTTGGTGTCAAACAAGAAAAAATCACAGCTCTTTTCATAAGGCTCTAAAGAAGAGAAATCAAAATGATCTTGAATAGAAAACGCCTTGATTACTTCGACCTTAAATTCTTGAATAAGTGCACAATAGTTGGGGGTTTCTTCTCCATGGAGTTGAACGGCCTGTAGTGCATGTTCATTAACCATGGATTGAATATAATCAATAGAGGCATCTACAAACACCCCTGTTTTTTTTATGGTGTTAGGAAGAGTTGGGGTAGTGGACGCTACATATCTACTGGAGGGGGCCCAAAAAATAAAGCCCATATAATCGGGTTGCAAAGCTCCAAGACTTACAATATTTTGTGGTTCTCGCATGCCACATACTTTTAATTTCATGCTTCGAGTTGTTTAATGAAATCTCCTGCTGCCTGGCCGGGATTGTCTGTTTTCATAAAATTTTCTCCCACTAAAAAGCCCTGGTATCCATAGGTTTTTAGGTTTTGAATGGCAGAAACCTCACTAATTCCACTTTCGGATACTTTGATGAATTCGGCGGGTATTTTCTCGGCTAAAGAACGGCTGATATCCAAGGAGACCTCAAAGGTTTTAAGGTTACGGTTGTTAACTCCCAAGAGATCCAAACTGGGCATGATCGATTTTTGTAATTCTTCTAGGTTGTGTACCTCAAGTAATACTTCCAAATTTAGACTTTTGGCAAGTTCTGAAAAGTGTTGAATTTCTTTTCGTGTCAATACAGCAGCGATCAATAAAACAACATCTGCTCCATGCCCTTTGGCTTCAATGATTTGGTATTCATCGACAATGAATTCTTTGCGTAAAAGTGGAAATTGGGTAACCGCCCGCGCCAAATTAAGGTCCTCTAACGAACCTCCAAAATACTTTCCATCAGTTAAAACAGACATTCCACAAACTCCTGCTTTTTCATATCCTTTAGCCACTTCGCTGACAGTTAAGGTACTATTGATGTTTTGCTTAGAGGGGGAGCGTCGTTTGTGTTCTGCAATGATCCCAGAATCACTTTTTCTAAGCTGTTGTGTCAAAGATGTAGTTCCTCGTCCAAAAAGAGGAGAGGCTTCCCAATACGATACGGGAAAAACACTTTTACGCTGCTCTACTTCTATTTTTTTATCTGTAATTATTCGATCTAAGATGCTCATAGTTTACTTAAGTTTTGTAAGCGTATCAATGCGTTTAATGCTTTCCCAGAAGCGAGGGATTCTTTAGCTCTTTCAAAGCCTTCGATGGGCGAAAGGTCCAGAGCTGTGGCAATAGCCATTCCTGCGTTGGCACAGACTACATGGGTTTGGGCTTCAGTTCCTTTGTTTTGAATGACCTCCATGAATATTTTTGCGGAAGATGCAACGGTATCTCCTCCTGCAATTTGTTTTTCTTCCAGCGGTTGAACCCCAAAATCTTGAGGGGTTAAAACGCACTCACTATGGTTGCTAAACACTTGGGTTGCTCCTGTCAATGCAATTTCATCGTAACCGTCTAAGGCATGAAGAATGGTGAATTTTGTTTTTGTTTTTTGAAAGAGATAATGATACAATCGTGCCAATTCTAAGTTGAATACTCCTGTCAATTGATTTTTCGGAAATGCGGGATTGACGAGTGGCCCTAGCATATTAAAAAAAGTTTTCACACCTAATTCCTTCCGAACGGGAGCCACATTTTTCATGGCTGGGTGGAAGAGTGGAGCGTGAAGAATACAAATTCCTGCTTGATCCACACAGCGTTTTAAGAAATCAGCATCCTTAGAAAATTGGATTCCCAAGGCTTCAAGCACATTGCTAGAGCCACAGCCTGAGGAAACCCCGTAATTTCCGTGTTTACTCACTTTGATTCCTGCACCAGCAGTAACAAAAGAAGCGAGGGTTGAAATATTGAAAGTATCTTTTCCGTCGCCTCCTGTTCCACAGAGGTCGATGGTTTCAAATTCACTCAAATCAATCGCAATGCAAAGTTCTAGTAACGCTTCACGGAAACCTTCTAATTCTTCTAAGCTGATGCTGCGCATCATATAGACAGTAAGGAAGGAAGCGATTTGTACTGCAGTGTATTGTCCATCCGCAATGTTGATGATTATTTGCCTTGCTTGGTCTTTGCTGAGTTGTTGGTGTTGTATGAGTCGGTTGAGTGTGGCTTTCATCATTAACTATTGATCCAGTTGTCTATTATTTTTTTTCCGTTGGGTGTAAGTACTGATTCCGGATGGTATTGTACTGCACGAACGTCATACGTCTTGTGCCGTAACGACATGAGCTGTCCTTCTTCATCAAAAGAAGTGGCGATTAAATCCTCGGGTAGCGGAGTCTTGACCACCCAAGAATGGTAACGTCCGATGTCAAAGGTTTTGGGCAAGTCTTTAAAAAGGATATCTTCTTCACAGCAGGTTGCGGGAGTTGCAATTCCATGATATACCTTGTCTAAATTGATTAGGGATCCTCCAAATACTTCTCCAATGGCTTGTTGTCCCAAACAGATTCCCAATATTTTTTTGGTAGGGGCATAGCGCGCAATGGCTGCTTTTAGTAGTCCAGATTCATCGGGGATCCCCGGTCCTGGAGAGAGTAAAATTAGGGGGTAGGCCTCCAATTCATCTAATTCAAATTGGTCATTTCTTTTGACAATTACCTCACAGCCTAATTCCTCGAGATAGTGAACGAGATTGTAGGTGAATGAGTCGTAATTATCGATTACAAATACTTTTTTCATATTATACTTCTTCAGCTAGGGTTAAGGCTTTATCCAACGCCCCTAATTTATTATAGACTTCTTGTAATTCGCTTTCAGGTACAGAATCGGCTACGATTCCAGCACCTGCTTGATAAAACAAATGGTGATTTTTACTCAAAAAAGAACGAATAATGATGGCGTGATTAAAATTACCATCAAAATCCATGTATCCGATAGCACCTCCGTATACATTACGTTTTGTGGTTTCATAGCGATCAATTAATCGAAGGGCATTGTGTTTGGGTGCACCGCTCAGTGTTCCAGCAGGAAAAGTGTCGGCGACTACACGAAAGGTTTTGGCTGTTTTTTTCATAGTACATATCACTTTTGATACCAGGTGAATGACATGGGAATAAAACTGTATTTCTCTGTTTTTTTCTACCACTACTTCTGAGCCATTTCTACTTAGATCATTTCGGGCTAGATCCACCAACATAATATGCTCACTATTTTCCTTGGGATCCTTGGCGAGTGCTCTTGCAGCAGCAGCATCCTGCTCGTCATTGCCGGTTCGTTTGAAGGTTCCTGCGATGGGATGAATTTCTGCTTTTCCATTTTGGACAATGAGTTGTGCTTCAGGTGAACTTCCAAATATCTTGAAGTTACCATAATCAAAGAAAAACAGATAAGGAGAAGGGTTTATGGATCGTAAGGTTCGGTATACATTAAATTCATCTCCTTTGAATTCTTGGGAGAAACGACGGGAGAGTACCAGCTGAAAAACATCACCACGATAACAATGTTCTTTTCCTTTTTTTACAAAATCTATAAATTGTTCATCGGTCAAATTAGAGGTTTTTTTGCCTACTTTTTCGAAGCTGAATTTACTACTACTTTTGGCATCTAATATGCGTTTAATTTCAGAGAGGTTATGCGTACCCTCATAAACATGAGAGAACAAATGTGCTTCGTGATTGAATAAACTTATGGCGATAATGTTTTGGTAAACGGCATAATATATATCGGGTATGTCGTGTCCGGGTTTTGCTTTATCTAGCTGTATGTTTTCAAATTGATCCACAGCATCGTGAGCGATGTATCCGAAAATTCCATTACTGATGAATTTAAAGGGAAACTTTTGATTGTCAAACTGTTGTGAGAATTGATGAATCTTTTCGGGGATATTTACATCAGGATCAACAGGAATGGTTTGGGTTGAGCCATCAGGATAATGGGTGGAGAGTTTTTTATTTTTCAATTCAATCCAGGCAATGGGATTGCAGCAGATATAAGAGAAATCATTGTTATTGGCATGGTAGTCGCTACTTTCTAAAAGGAGGGAATGAGGGAAAACATCTCTTAGTTTAAGGTAGGCACTCACCGGAGTGAGGGTGTCCGCTAAGATTTTTTGATGTGCTGTTTGCAGTGCAAATTTTTTCATGGTGTAAAATTAAAAAAGGCTTGTCGTGATGACAAGCCTTTGATAGTAAAATATATAGATCAGTTGTGTTTCACGAATAGCGTTTGTTATTCATATGCCACCAGCTGATAAAAATTATTGTTCGGTTCATTAAATCAAATATAGTATAAAATGTAATAACCCCAATCCCCGAACAATAATTATTTTTTTGCGTGTGAACCGTCACAATATCCATCAGGATTTTGTGTGTTTCCGCATCCACATTTAGGTCGTTTAGTTTCTTTCATTCTATTATAATTTTAAAGTGACATCAATTTCAAATTCATCATAAATTGCTTTATCGCCTAAATTATCAAAAAACGAATTGGATCCATAACGAATATCATACTTGGATCGGTCGATAACCAATTTGGTCATGGCTTCTTCGTTTTCCACATGCATTTCGAAAGTAATAGGATGGGTAATTTCTTTGATCGTCAAATTTGCAGTCACTTCATAATGGTTTGCCATTTTTTGAGTGGATCCCGTAATTACTAGGTTAGCTTTGGGAAATTTTGCTACACCAAAAAAATCATCTGACTTTAAGTGTCCTTCTAATTTGTCTTTGTATTCGCCTGTTAGATCTGTGACCATGAGTGATGTCATGTCAACTTCAAAATTCCCTCCTGAAATTGCGTTTTCCTCCATTTCAAGATTTCCGGAAACAATATTGATGTTTCCTTCGTGTTGCCCTGTTACTTTTTTGGCCAACCAGTGGATAGAACTCTCTTCGGCATTAACTTTAATTACTTTGGATTGACTCCATGCAGTAAGGGTAGTTGCTAGAATCAAAAGGCTTAATATTTTGTTTTTCATTGTTTTTTATTTAGTTAGTTGTTTTAATAATCTTACCAGATTGTTTTTACCATTTGGTTCCAGTTTTTGGATTATTGTTTCTTGACATTCATCAACCACTGGGTCGATTGCTTTCAATAGTGCTTCTCCTTTTTCGGTAATAAACAATTCTATTTTCCTCCTATTTTCTTTACAAATAGATCTTTTGACAAAATTTTTATCTATGAGCTTGTCAATCAAACGGGTGGTATTACTCATTTTATTAACCATTCGTTCTTGAACCGTAGAAAGATTGGCGGCATTTCCCTTTTGTCCTCTTAGTATCCGCAACACATTAAATTGCTGTAGGGATATTCCAAAAGGTTTTAACGCTTGACATAAGGTCTCAGTCACGCAACTACTCGCTTTCATTAAAGTGATAATTGCTTCTTTTGTTTTCATTTTTATTTGTAAATACAATATTTGTTTATACAAATGTATAAAAATAATTCAATAATCAAAATTATTTGTTTTGTTAGTGTAAAGAACAGGTTGTATTTTAGTAAAAATTATCGACAAATGGATTTAACACAACAAGAATGGGCTGCCCAACAAGCAGCCAACCCCGACAGTATGATCATAGATGTGCGAACCTCAGAAGAGTATTCGGACCGACATATCCCAAATGCAAAACTTTTAGACATTCGAGACCCGCAGGGATTCATGGATGGAGTTGCGACCTTGGATAATTCAAAAACCTATTTTGTATACTGTAGATCGGGTGCAAGGAGTGCGCAAGCTTGTCAAATATTCAAGCAACAGGGAGTGAGTTCTTGTTTTAATCTCTTGGGTGGTATTATGGAATGGCAAGGCGAAACGACGAGCTAATCGTTTTTTAACATCCCCTTATTTTACGATATACCTACTTATGAAAGAAGCTTTTTTGCATTACTTGTGGCGTTTTCAAAAATTCTCACAAGCAAATCTGATGACTACCGATTCGAGACCGATCCAAGTTTTGGATCCTGGAATACTGAATAAGGGAGCCGGTCCCGATTTTTTATCTGCTCACATTTATTTGGATCAGCTGCATTGGAACGGGGCGGTGGAATTGCATGTCCTTTCATCGGATTGGTATCGGCATGGTCATCAAAAAGACCCTAATTATGATGGAGTTATTCTACATGTGGTTTGGGAAAATGATTCGGATGTTTGTTATACCCATGGAAATCCCATTCCTACCCTTCAACTGGATGATTTTGTGACGGATCAAGAGTTCCAACACTATGAGAAAATATTTGTGAAAAAGCCACTTTTTGTTCCTTGCGAAGCATTTATGGAACAATTTCCTACTTCAAATTGGTTGGATTGGCAAGAGCGTCTTTTGGTCGAACGAATGGAATCTAGATTTGAATCTATTTACAGTCTTCTCAAAGCCACCAAAAATGATTGGGAGGCTGTTTTATTTGTTTTACTAGCCAAAGGATTTGGACTGAATCAAAATGGAGCAATTTTCTTTACCATGGCGGAACAAATTCCATTTGACAGAATACGACAATTACAGGGGCAGCCTGAGAATATTGAAGCCCTTTTGATGGGTCAGCTCGGACTTTTGGAGGGCGAGGCGAAAGATGCCTATCATTTGGACCTTAAAAAAAGATACCTATATCTAAAAGTGAAGTACCAACTAGTAGATTGTACTCACCAAAAAGTTTGTTTTGCGCGTCTCAGACCCGCAAACTTCCCCACCATCCGTATCGCTCAACTGGCACAGTTATATTCTAAAAATACAGCTCTTTTTCAGGATTTAATCCAGCATAAGAGTGTTGCTTCAAGTTTTGAGTTGTTTTCCGTAGCTGCAGGGGTTTATTGGGATACTCACTTTAATTTTGCGGTGGTAAGCAAGAAAGGGCAGAAAAAAATAACCTCTTCCTTTTTTGATTTAATATTGATTAACACCCTAATTCCATTGCGATTTGCTTACGCAAATTACTTAGGAAAGGCAGGCGAAGCGGATTTATTTGAATGGTTTGCGAAAATCCCTCATGAAAAAATAGCATTTTAAGAAAGTTTACTGACCATAGGGTACCGCATATCCATGCAGGAGCAAGTCAGTCTTTGCTCCATTTGTACAAAGAGTATTGCCAAAAGAAACGGTGTTTATCTTGTAGAGTAGGTTTTTATTTAATGAAGTCAAACTAGAAAGTTTATTTTGCAAACAAATATTTCTAAATTTGTACTAATGTTTAAGCAAAAAAAAATCCGCCTTTTTTTTGAACGAAATGGTTTTGCTGTTTCTACACGCCTTGCCGAGGTTCTGGGAATGAAAGTAAAGAGTGTTCGCTTGTTTTTTATTTATGCTTCCTTTACCACATTGATTGGTGGTTTTCTGATGTATTTAACCCTGGCTTTTTGGCTGAAGTTAAAAGATATGATTTACACCAAGAGGAGTTCGGTTTTTGATCTTTGACCTGAAATTATGCTTAAGTCCCCACTGTTTCGTTCCATTATATTACTCTTTACTACGGTTTCTTTTGGGGTTATAGGGTTTTATTGGGTAGAGCCCTCTTATACCTTATTTGATGCCCTTTATATGACTGTGATTACATTGAGTACCGTGGGCTATTCAGAAGTAGGGGAGTTGACCACCAACGGGAGAACTTTTGCTATCGTTTTCATCATTATGGGTATTGTTGTTTTTGCGATCTCCATTCGATTGATCGGAGAGTATCTGATGAGTGGGTGGAATGAGAAGAAATGGAAACATAAGAAAAATAAAAATAAAATGAATAAATTGGAAAAACATACCATCGTCTGTGGTTTTGGAAGAAACGGAAGACAGGCAGTAGATCGATTAAAGCGACATAAGCATTCCTATGTTGTTATAGAACAAAATAAACAACTGATAGCAACCCATGAGAATGAAATCTTTTTTTATAAAGGGGATGTTCTCTCAGATGAAAGCTTGAAGGCAGTTCATATCGAGAAGGCAAAATATCTGATTTGTGCCCTTCCAGACGACGCCGATAATCTTTTTGTAGTCTTGTCTGCCCGTCAATTGAACCCAAATTTAGTGATTGTAAGTCGAGTGTCAGAAGAGGTAAATCAATCAAAATTAGCTCTTGCTGGAGCCGATCATGTCATCATGCCTCATAAAATTGGAGGGGATTATATGGCGGCGCTTCTTACGGTACCTAATTTGATTCATTTCTTGGGAAAATTAGATTGGTGGGGTGCTGAATCGAGTCCCAATGTAGAAGAGATTCGTCTTTGTGATTTGCCTCAAAGGTATCACAACAAGACCCTATCCGAAATGCCCTTTTTTAAAACTGCGGCTTGCAACGTTATTGGATATAGGGATGAGAAGGGAAAACAAGTCATTAATCCAGATGCTGGTCTCTCGTTATCAATTCAAGGAACGCTCATTGTATTGGGTACAACGGATGCCTTAAAAAAACTAAATTCAATCTTTAAGAGCGATTAGTTTGTTATTCTATTCCTTATTTAGGATATTGGGGTCTTAAATCGCTACTTATACAATCTTATGACACCTAAATTTAAACAGACTACTTTGTTAAGCCTGATCTTAATTTTTTCCAGTTCACTTCTCTCTGCTCAAGAAAAAGGTTTGGATGAAAAGATTAACGATGCTTTTACGCCCGTTGCAAACTGGTGGGAGGGGTTGATATTACATAATTTTCCAGGGACTGAAATACCCACAATCATATTTTTATTGGTGGGTGGGGCACTTTTTTTTACTGTTTATTTTGGGTTTGTCAATGTGCGTCATTTTTCTACGGCCATCAATACCGTTCGAGGGAAATTTGACAGTGTTGATCATCACAGTGCTGGGAATCCCGATTTGGCCATTTCAGGCGATGTAAAAGGAACGATCAAAGATGAAAGTGAAGAGGGAGAAGTAAGTCATTTTCAAGCCTTAGCTACAGCAGTTTCAGGAACAGTAGGAAATGGAAATATTGCAGGAGTAGCCTTGGCTATTGCTGTGGGGGGACCTGGAGCTACTTTTTGGATGATTTTATGCGGTTTGTTGGGTATGTCAACCAAATTTGTGGAATGTACCCTGGGGGTGAAATATCGTGATGTTGGCGAAGATGGAACCGTTTATGGCGGTCCGATGTACTATTTAACGAAAGGACTTCAGGAAAAAGGATTTGCTCGTTTAGGAAAAGCATTGGCAGTAATTTTTGCGTTCCTTTGTATTGGAGCCTCTTTTGGTGGAGGTAACGCTGCACAATCCAATCAAGCAGCGATGCAGCTAGTCGAATCCTTTGGAATGACAGGAGGTAATGCTCGAACTATAATTGGTGTCATCATGATGATTGTTGTTGGGGTGATTATCATTGGAGGAATAAAAAGAATTGCCTCGGTCACCGAAAAAGTAGTTCCATTGATGGCGCTCATGTACATTCTGGCTTGTATCTACATCATCGTTACTAATATTGGTTTTGTGGATGATGCCTTTGGGATGATTTTCAGTCAAGCATTCAATCCGCAAGCTGGACTTGGAGGATTGCTTGGTGTATTAATTACCGGCTTTAGAAGAGCCGCCTTTTCAAATGAAGCGGGGGCGGGTTCAGCTTCAATTGCCCACTCGGCCGTCAAAACTAAATATCCAGCTTCTGAAGGTTTGGTTGCTTTACTAGAGCCTTTTATTGATACTGTTGTTATTTGTACCATGACCGCTTTGGTTATTATTATATTCAATGAAGATAATACAGTCTTTAATTATGGAGGCGAAGGAGGAGTTGTCATGATTAATGGAGTTGCTGCAGAAGGTGCTGGAATCACCGCAGCTGCTTTTTCAAAATACATCTCATTTTCAGGGCCCTTTTTAACCATAGCAGTAGTATTATTTGCAGTTTCCACCATGATTTCATGGTCTTATTACGGCTTGCAATCTTGGATGTATATTTTCGGAAAAAGTAAAGTTTCTGAGATCGTATACAAAATGATGTTCTTGATATTCATCGTCATTGGGGCTGCAGGGGATATGTCTTCCGTCTGGGCTTTTTCAGATGCCATGATTTTGGCATTAGTTTTCCCAAATATGATTGGTTTATTGATTTTATTCCCACGAGTAAAAGAGGAACTAGGAAAGTATCTCGGTGCGATAGCAACACTAAAAAAAGGATAATAATATGCAAAAACGGTCTCTATTTGTGTTGTCAAAACCACAACAAGGGGCCGTTCTTTTATTATTGTTTTGCCTGATTTTTATACAATGTTTTCGTTATTTCAATGCAATCTCAATTCAGAGACCCTTAGCCCTATCGTCTACTTTTCTTTTTGAGCAAAAATTAGATTCTCTTCAACATTTAGCCCAAACCAAATCAGGAATTCGCTTCAAGTTCAACCCCAATTTTATCACAGATTATAAAGCATATACTATAGGTCTTTCAGTCGAAGAATATAAGCGTTTGCAGCATTTTCGTTCCAAGGGAAAATGGATTAATTCCACCTCAGCATTTCAAGCGGTAACACAGGTGACCGATTCTCTTTTAGAGGTGCTCGAACCTCAATTCAAATTTACTGAATGGGTTAAAAAGAATGAGGCTCCTTTTTCTGTAAACAGTAAAGTCAAAAAGGATTTGAACACAGCAGATGTCCAAATGCTTCAGTCTGTTTCAGGAATTGGTTCCATATTATCAGCACGTATTGTCAAGTACAGGGACTATCTTGGTGGTTTTTCTGAAATGAATCAATGCTATGAAGTATTCGGTCTGGACAGTTTAGTGGTACAAAAATTGAGGGAACAATTTGAAATTCTAACACCCCCCTTCATCGTGAAATTGAACATGAATGAGGCTACATTGGAGGAGTTACAAAAGATTCCTTACTTAAGCCGATCGGAGGCTAGAAAAATTATTGCCTACAGAACCAAAAACAAAACCATTTCCTTAAACATTTTGTCTGAACTTTTTGAAGATTTCCCAAACAAAACAGAGAGAATAAAACTATATTTGTATTAAATAATTGCAATGATTGACTACGCACTTAAGCCTAAAATTGACACTTCAGAAACCCAAAGAATGGTTTTTGAGGCAGCTCGGGACTTTTCAGCCCAATACATTCAGCCGAATATAATGGAATGGGATGAAGCCCAATATTTTCCCAAAGAAATTTTTACTAAAGCCGGTGCCTTAGGTTTTATGGGGATGTTGATTCCTGAGTCCTATGGTGGTTCTGCTATGGGGTATCATGAATACGTAACCTTAATCGAAACGGTCTCTATAGTTGATCCTTCAATCGGACTATCCATTGCAGCTCACAACTCGCTTTGCACGAATCACATATACACTTTCGGTACTGAAGATCAGCGTATGCGTTGGTTACCCAAACTATGCTCTGGAATTGCAATTGGAGCCTGGGGATTAACTGAACACAATACAGGTTCCGATGCCAAAGGAATGTCTACGACTGCAAAAAAGGAAGGTGAAAACTGGGTTTTAAATGGAACTAAAAACTTTATTACTCATGGTATTTCAGGGGATATTGCTGTTGTCATTGCGCGTAACGGTGAAAAAGGCGACAATCGGGGGATGACTGCATTTGTTGTTGAACGCGGAACACCTGGTTTTACTGCTGGAAAAAAGGAAAATAAATTAGGAATGCGAGCTTCGGAAACTGCAGAGATGGTTTTTGATAATTGCATTATACCGGATGAAAATCGATTGGGTCCTGTAGGGGATGGTTTTATTCAATCGATGAAAATTCTAGATGGAGGTCGAATTTCTATTGCTGCGCTTTCTTTGGGAGTTGCTAAAGGAGCCTTTAATGCTTCTTTGAAGTATTCCAAGGAGCGAAAGCAATTTGGAAAAGCAATTAGTAGTTTTCAGGGGATTTCATTTAAATTGGCCGATATGGCAACAGAAATTGAGGCTGCTGTATTGCTGACAGAAAAAGCATCGGAATTGAAAAATCAAGGAAAAAATGTTACCCAACAAGGCGCTATGGCAAAGTTATTTGCCTCTGAAGTATGTGTTAAGGTAGCCAACGAAGCAATTCAAATTCACGGGGGTTACGGCTTTACAAAAGATTTTCCCGTTGAAAAATTCTTCAGAGATTCTAAATTGTGTACCATAGGTGAGGGGACAAGTGAAATTCAAAAGTTAGTCATTGCTCGAAAACTTTTAAGCGAATAATGATTTTAGAAATTGTTCTTCCTCAGCCTTGTGATTTGTAAACTAGTTTTACCTATATTTGCCACCATTATGAAAGGAGGTGCTACATTATGTTAATTATTCCCATTAAAGATGGAGAAAACATCGATCGCGCATTAAAGCGATTTAAAAGAAAATTTGATAAAACAGGGGCAATGCGTCAATTACGTGCTCGAAAGCAATTCATCAAGCCTTCTGTCAAGAATCGCCAAAAAATTCAAAAAGCGCAATACATTCAAAACTTACGCGACAGCGAGAGTATTTAAGCTTTTAATTTTATAAAAACAGAACGTTATCCAGTGTAAGTTTTTTAACTTTATGGGGTAACGTTTTTTTATGGCTATAAACTCCTTCCTTGATTATATTCTTTTAGAAAAAAAGTCTTCTTTGCATACACAAAAGGCCTACCAATCTAATCTTGAAGAATTTCAATTGTTTTTGATCTCTCAGGGAGGCACTGCCGGTTTAGAGGAGGTGACCTACAGTGAAATACGATCTTGGATTGTTTTTTTAATTCAAAAAGGAAATACAACGCGAACTGTCAATCGTAAGGTGTCTGTTTTACGCTCTTACTACAAATTCCTTATGCGAACAGGAGCTATTGCTCGTTCTCCCCTCAAAGAGCATAAGGCCTTAAAAACAGCAAAGCAGGTGCAGCTTCCTTTTTCTCAAGATGAAGTTTCTCAACTTTTAAATTCCGATCATTTTCCAGATTCTTATACAGGGGTGTTGCAAAAGACGCTATTAAGCTTATTCTATTATACAGGAATTAGAAGAAGTGAATTAATCGAATTAAAATTACTCAACATTGACTTGTCCCAGGGCTTAATGAAGGTTTTAGGGAAGAGGAATAAAGAACGTTTAATTCCCTTATTGCCTGAAATTAAAGCACAACTACAGCTGCTGTTGGATCGGCAAGAGGAGGACGGACTGCTTCGTGAGCTAGGCTTGTTTTTTATTACAGAGCAGGGGGTTAAATTGACCGATTCATTTGTTTATCAAACTGTAAATGATTATTTTAGTATAGTATCAACAAAAACAAAAAAGAGTCCTCACGTGTTGCGTCACAGCTTTGCTACCCACTTATTGGATCGAGGGGCTGATTTGAATGCTATTAAAGACCTTTTGGGTCATAGTAGTATTGCTGCTACTCAGCATTATACGCATAGCAGTATGGCTAAAATAAAGGAGGTGTATAAGAATACACATCCAAGAGAAAAAAAGAAATAGTTTAACTTTTAAAAAAAGATCGATGTCAAATGTCCACTTTAGAGCTGTCAATTATACAGCAGATGTTACTCTCAAAGAATTTGCAGAACAACGTTTAGAAAAACTAACAACCTTTTATAATCAAATTATTGAGATGCACTGCTTTACCAAAGTAGAGAACACATCTGACAAAATAAATAAATGGGCGGAGCTAAAAATAGAGATCCCAGGAGAGAATGTTGTAGTAAAGAAAACGTGCAAGACATTTGAGGCAGCCATTGACTCGGCAGCCGATAGTGCGGAGCGAATCTTGAAGCGCCGCAAAGAAAAAATAAAAGCTTCGTAAGAATTTTTAAATTTTGTTTTGAAACCATAAAAAATAGCATTTAATTTGCATTCGATTTTGGGAAACCATTATTCAAAAGCCGATGTAGCTCAGCTGGCTAGAGCAGCTGATTTGTAATCAGCAGGTCGTGGGTTCGAGTCCCTCCATCGGCTCTTTCTCAAAAGAGAAAAGAAAAAGCTTCTATGTACGTTTATAGAAGTATTTGAAAGCTTTTGTAGCTTTTATAAGATCATTGACAAAGGGGAGATACTCAAGCGGCCAACGAGGGCAGACTGTAAATCTGCTGACTACGTCTTCGCAGGTTCGAATCCTGCTCTCCCCACTTGCTAATTTTGTTAGGTTTAAGAAATGTTTTTCTTATCTTTACACAATCAGTAC
>JAQWJV010000005.1 GCA_029248185.1 Flavobacteriaceae bacterium
TGGAAAAGACAGGATCTCTTTTATTGACCGACAAAAGCAGTCCAGAAGAAATTCTGGAGGCAGTACAATTAAGTAAAAAAGCATTCAAAAAAGCGATAGGTGTCTTGTACAAAAAGAAGAAAATCAAACTGGAAAAAGACCGAATCACTTTACTGTAAGTCAGCAGAACAAGAAAAGAGCATTCAACAGTTTTACAGCCGTTTCAAAAAACGATTTGTTTGATTACAAAAGAAATTGCTACAATAAATAAAAAAGAATAGAATGAGAATTAAATTACAGCTAAAAAATGCTTTTTAAAAAAGGGATTCGCTATGTGCTTTCAATTTTTTTTCCACTGGTCGGCATAACACATTTTACAAACCCTTCCTTTTTCGTGGCCATTGTTCCTCCGATACTCCCATGGCCTTTAGGATTGGTTTATATCAGTGGTTTTTTTGAAATACTCCTTGGGATCGGCTTACTAACACCCTATAGAAAGCAGGCTGCTTATGGATTAATTTTATTATTAATTGCCGTTTTTCCAGCTAATATTTATTTAGCAATAAGTCCAACAGCCCAAGAGGCCTTAGAGACTTCACAAACCTTAGCAATGGTTCGTCTACCATTTCAATTTCTTTTTATTTGGATGGCTTACCTTCAAACGAAAGTGAACAAAACAATTCAATCCTAATGAACGAAGAAGATAAAAATAAAATCAGAGCGTATAGCAAGCAAACCCCGCTGTATTTGAGCAGAAGAAAATTTAATGCCGAAGGAGAACTACTTGAGGTACAATGTATTCGTTGCAAAAAATTTAAACCCCTCAGTGCGTATGCAAAAAATAAAACCCAAATCGATGGGATAGAAATCAAGTGCAAGGATTGTTAATACCCAAAAAATAGTTTATGCTTGCAGCACTGCTCTACGCCCATTGCCAAAAATATATTGAAGGAAAACGGCTGATTTTTGAAGAACAAAAAAAAAGCCTCCAAGTTGCTTTGACATCAGAAAGCAAAAGCTCAGCAGGAGATAAACATGAAACTGGAAGAGCGATGATCCAATTAGAAAGAGAAAAATTAGGGAATCAAATTGCAGAAGTAGAACAAAACCAACAAAAACTCAAGGCGATAAAAAATTACAAAAGCTCAAATGCAGTCAGCATGGGGTCTATTGTTCTTACGGATAAAGCCAATTATTATTTGGCTATAGCCGCTGACATCTGTGAGATTGATTCAAGAAAATATTATTGTATTTCTGCTCAAAGCCCTATTGGCTTGCGTTTGTTGGGAAAAAGAGTAAACGATCAAGTTGAGTTTAATAATCTTACTAGCACCATTCTAAAAATTATTTAATCTTTTTTTGGCGACTACGATGCATCTTACATCCGAGTTTGATAGGTATAGAGTTCGAAATAGCGTCCTTTAGCTTCGATGAGTTCGGCATGTTTTCCTCGTTCTACAATATCTCCTTCTTCAATCACGAGAATTTGATCTGCTTTTTGAATCGTACTCAATCGATGGGCAATGACAAAAGTCGTTCGATCTTTCATGAGAATCCCTAAACTTTTTTGAATAAAGGCTTCACTTTGCGTGTCTAAATTTGAGGTAGCCTCGTCTAGGATGACAATTTTTGGTTTGGCCAATAAGGCACGAGCAATTGAAATACGTTGTCGTTGTCCCCCAGAGAGTTTGACCCCGCGTTCTCCGATTAGAGTATCCAAACCTTGATCAAAGCGATCGGTAAATTCATTTACATATGCTCCTGCTACGGCCTCTAGCAGTTCTTTTTCTGTTGCGTCAGGACGAGGAAAAAGAATATTTTCTCTAATAGTTCCCTCGTATAAAAAATCATCTTGCAATACAACACCCAATTGACTTCTAAAGCTTTTTAAATCAACTTGAGATAAATCAATTCCATCGATGAGTACCTGTCCTGAAGATGGATTTAGGAAGGCCGTTGCTAGCCCTGCAATAGTTGATTTTCCGGAGCCAGAGGAACCGACCAATGCGGTCACACTTCCCTTGGGCGCTTCAAATGAAATAGCATGGAGCACTTCTGTTTTATCATCATAGCTAAATGAAATATTCTTAAAAGAAACGTTTCCTTCAATTTTATTGAGTTTCAAGCTGCGTTCTTTTGGATTATTTTCTTCTGGAAGATTCATCAATTCCTGTGTTCTATCTAAGCCTGCAAAGGCCTCAGTAAGCTGACTACCGATATTACTCATTTGAACAATGGGAGCGATCATAAAACCGAGAAAGAGGGTGAATGAGACAAATTCCCCGTAGGTCATTGTATTGTTCATAATAAAATAACCACCCATTCCCATAATTCCTGCGGAGGCTAAGCCCAATAAAAAAGTAGAAGCACTGGTCATAAATGCAGTGGCGGTAAGACTCTTTTTTACATTTTGATAGAGCGCATCAACACCCTTTTCAAAAACTTTTTTTTCTTGCTCTTCTGCATTAAACCCCTTGATTACTCGAATTCCGTTCAAGGTTTCCGTAAGGCGCCCAGTCACCTCTGCATTGATTTTCCCCCTTGCCCTAAAAATGGGGCGAATATATCCAAAGGCCTTTAGCGCAATTACGGCGAAGATCAGTACGGGCACAAGAACAAAAAGGGTCATCTGACCATTGATTTGTATTAAGATCACTAAAGATATAATTGCTGTAATGCTCCCTCCAATAAGTTGAACTAAGCCTGTACCTACTAAATTTCGAACACCTTCTACATCGGTCATCACTCGAGAAACTAAAGCGCCTGATTTATTATTATCAAAAAAACGAATGGGAAGTTTAAGTAATTTTTGTTGAACACTCGCGCGAAGAATAGAAATTAAAAGCTGGGCTTCTACACTCAGTAAGCGAGTTAAAGAAAAGGAACTAATCGATTGAAAAAGAAGGGCTGTACATACAACAATCAAAAGATAGGTTAGGCTATCAGTATTTTTAGATGGAATTACCTCATCAATTAAAGTTTTACTTGCATAGGGAAGAACCAAGCCAGACAAACTGCGTACTAAAATTAAAAAAAGACCTAATGAAACGATCTTTCTTCTGGGCCAGATAAATTCTTTAAATGCCCAACGAAAGGATACCTTTTTTTTACTCATAGCTTTATTTGTTGGTAAAATTAGAGCTTTCTTTTTGTTATGACCTCAGATGTTCTAAGAAGTATCCTCATTTGAAATAAATAAAAGCGAAAGTAAATTTTATTAAAGCAGATTGATTAATTTTATACTTAACTAAAAATCAATTTAAAATGAATAAATTACACTTACTTTTATTTATTTTAGTGGTAAGTTGTTCTGTAGAGGAAGAGGCAGGATCTCCACCCGTTACCACAGAAACACCAACTACTGAAGTGCCGCCACCAGCGATTACCCAGTACAATTTGACCCTAACCGCGGGAGAGGGTGGAACCGTAACAGAAGGTGGAACATATGATGAAGGAACGCAACTCACGATAGTTGCAACCCCATTGGAAGGATACGAATTTGTCGGTTGGGAAGGAAGTGATGAAAGCACCAATAGCTTAAGCCTAACATTAAATGCAGATACAGAGATAAGCGCTATTTTTCAGCAAATCCCAATCGTGTCAAACGACACCTATTACGCTGCTGGAGCACTCATAGAAGATACTACAATAAGCGCTGTTTTCGATAGATCATTAACCGTAAATGGAATCAAAATAGTTATTGCTGGCGCAGTTGAAGGGCAAAGTGCTGTACCCGATGAATGGGCTAAAAAAATTGCTCGAATGTTTCAGTTAATTACAGATCCCGATTCAGAAGGGATTGATAATGAAGCACAAATACGGATGATCAAAACATTACGTGGAGATACTGGGACATGGCATGCAGGTTATCCTACAATTCAAAGAATTGGTTATGGCGGGGGTGACGACTATAACGTAAATTGGTTGAGAGACGAAGGCATTTTATATTATGAAGGGTTATCAAATTTTCTAGATACACATGTTCACAATGATATGGTGTGGTATAGAAACAGTTCAGGCGACATTTTTGATGATGGAGATGCTGATTTTCAAGAAGTTATGGAACACGTCATGCACACCATCCATTTGTATGGAGTTCCTGGAGGGGTAACGAATTCTGAAGTGAACCTTTTTAAAGATGGTTTTGAAAATCCAAATTGGAACACGACTCCCCTTTTCATGGCAATGAAAGAGGCTATAGATAACGGAATGTTTGTACCCGATTACAATCCAAATTTTGATTCTCCAGAAGATTTTTATCAGAATGAAGACTTAGCATATTTGGCATTTAAGGAGTATATGTATCTACTTAATTTTAATATGTGGGAAATGAGTGAGTTTTGGGAAGGGGAGAGTCTTGCGCCCGAGTGGAATGATAGCATGCGAACTCCAGAGGGAATTCTAGCAAATAACCCTTTAGGACACGAAATCTATGAGACGTATATGAAACCTGTTTTGTCTAAACCCGACTTTGAAACGATTAGATCCATATTTCAAGATAATGACTCAGGAGAATCAGGATATGTTCCAGATTAATTTTATTTCAGTCACACGATAAGCCTTACTGATGAATAAGCTTCTTTTTTTTATTGCAATTATTGTTCTTGGATGTTCAAAAGAGACAGGTTGTGTCAAAATAACTTTGAAAGAAGAAACAAATGGGAAGTATTATTTTTATTGGGGAAATAGAAATAACGCACTCGACGTTGATGAGGATGTACCTTCACAGCCTCTGTCGGGCTCAGTGAGTAAAGAAGTATTTGATGCTTATGAGATTGGGGATGAATATTGTGTTGAATAAGCCCATTTTTTGAAAACATTTCAAATCGAGACATCCTATTGATAAAAAAAACCCTCCTTTTTAGGAGGGGTTTTTAAAAAACTATTTTATTATTCTAACATAATAACTTTTCGGATGACAACAGATTCTTTTAAATCTCTAACTTTCATCATGTTCTGATACTCTTTGGTAGCATCCCAAGAAGGTGTATAAGCAGCTGTTTTTACATAGTCATTATAACTGGAGAACCAATCAACGGTTAGATAATTCCAATACAAGTCATTTCCATATTTGTCAATTCTTTTTGCAAGTGACCAACCGATGCGAAGTCCCTCTTTATCAAGGCCGCTTTTATAAAGTCCTTTTTCCATATTTTCATATGTTTTAAACTTCCCTTCTTTAACTTTCATCCAGTTAACAACTGCAATATCTGAGGGAATAGTTACGTCCTCATCTTTTTTAATTTCAGCTACAGTTATAACCATGGCTTCAGCCACAATATCTCTTTTTTCAGCAACGTCATCCATGAAATTTTCCCAATCGGCATCGGTCATCCCAGGAATCGCCTCTTTTCTCATCTTAATCCAACCTTCACGCGTCCATTCTTTTTCCATTTGACTAACCATAAAAGGCTCTACAATTAAGTGTGTAAAAGGAGCTTGTGGGTTGCCAACAACTTCCCAAAGGTGCCATCCTAATTGGTATCCGGCATCAATTCTTTTTTGAGCCATTTCTCCAAATTTGGTTTTTAAATCTTCAGCATAATTATTGCCAGGTTTTACTTTTATAAAGGTTTGTTTTAAAACAACTTTATCTTGTGCTGTTGCACTGAAAGAAAAAGCCATTACTAATAATAGAAAATAAATTTTTTTCATTTTGAATTGGTTTAAGATTAATATTTAACAAATATAATAAATCCTTTAATTGTAATTCCATTGACGATTCCAATCTATTTATTCCCTTTAGTCTCATGGGGATTTTTCTTACAGAAAAAGAAATAGGGAGAAAGGGCTTGATTTTGACCCAAAAAAAAGAAGCCTCTTTTAGAGGGTTCTATTCTATATAAATCAATGGTTTTGGTTGGAACCGATAGGATTATAATTTTGTTGATAAATCAGCACGTAACATAAAGGCGTAAGTAGGGTGAGACCATTCTATGATACACTCATTGTATTTTTCAAAATCATCTTCCCATGTTCCTTCATCATACATTTCCCTAAACAACTTCCCCCTAAAACCAACACAAAGAATCTTGCGTTAAAGCAATGATATCATTGGATCATAAGGGATTTGAATTGTATCCATTGGTGTAAAAGAAAAACCCTCCGCTTGGGAGGGTATAATACACAAACTATTCAAAAAATTGAATGATTTGGTTATTAATAAAATCGGCATCCTCTTTTGCAAAACCAGCTCCTGCAATATGACCCCATAAAGATGGGATTATTTTAAGATTGACTTTAGGGATAAATTTTGATTCATTTTTTAAAGCATCAATATGAAAATACATATCAGTTTCGCTTGGCATATATAATACATCCGCTTTAATTGATCCAAGTGCTTTTTTATAGTTACCATTAAATCCAGGTGTATCTCCTACATTGTTATTTTGCCAAGTTCTTGCTAAAGCTATTAAGTTATTTGCATCCCAGGTTAACACAAAATCTTCAAACCAATTAATT